>JAOPZL010000124.1 GCA_025964175.1 Solirubrobacterales bacterium | reverse complement strand
GGCGCGCCCGCTCTCCTGCGCGCGGCCCCGGCCGACCGGCGCAACCGCGGCGTCGCCGGGACCCTTCACGCGCTCGTCGCCAGCGGCGAGCCGGTGCTCGCTGTCGTGGCCGACGTTCCCGCTCGCGTGCGGGGGATCAGCGCTCGTCTGGGCGGGTTCGCGCTCGTCTCGTGGCCCGACCTGATCGCCGAGCCGGCCCTCGCGGAGCCCTACGCGCACGTGGTCGCCCTCGACCCGCCACCGTGGCGGGCCGCTCTGGCCCACGCGACGGTGCTGGCCTGGGGTGCTCCGGAGCTAGACTTCGCAGCGAAGATCCATGAGCGCGAGTACCGACTTCGTGACCCGCTCACCTCGCTCTACCGAGTCCTGCGGGACGCCGGTGGCGCACAGGGAGAGCGCCTCTGCACCCTGCTGCGC
Organism: Solirubrobacterales bacterium; assembly: GCA_025964175.1. Taxonomy (GTDB): domain Bacteria; phylum Actinomycetota; class Thermoleophilia; order Solirubrobacterales; family Solirubrobacteraceae; genus Capillimicrobium. The sequence continues at coordinate 24,315 of JAOPZL010000124.1, read as the reverse complement.
GGGGAGGCCCCTCCGCGGTCGCCTGCTCTGGCGGGTCGCGCCCTGCGGGTGTTGTCCGAGCTGGGGCTCGTCGTCGTCGACGAGCACGGCGGCGCCGTCACGGTGCCGGACGCGCAGCGCACGGAGCTGGAGCGATCGCCCGCGTATCGCGCCTACGGGCGCACCCTGGAGGAGGGGCTGGCATGGCTGACCGAGCGGACAGCGGCGGCGTCCCGGGCGGCGTGAGCGCTCCGGCGCCGAGCCCGGACCCCGGGCTCGACGGCAACGGCACGCACGGCGCCGGCGGCGGGGCCACGCTCACCCATCCGCAGCTGAGCTCGTCGGACCGCGAGCTGCTGGCCGACCTGTTCGCCATCGTCGAGGAGCACGCGTCGGACTCCGTCGTGGCCATCGACCGCGACCGGGTCGAGGAGGCGTTCGTCTTCGCCTGCGAGCACCACGCCGACCAGCTGCGCAAGTCGGGCGAGGACTTCATCACCCACCCGGCGGCGGTCGCGAAGATCTGCGCCGGGCTGCGGCTGGACACCGAGACGCTGTGCGCCGCGCTGCTGCACGACACCGTCGAGGACACGACCGCCTCCCTGGAGGAGGTCACCGAGCGCTTCGGCGAGGAGATCGCCGCGCTCGTCGACGGCGTCACGAAGCTGACCGGGATCACGTTCCAATCGCGCGACGAGGCGCAGGCCGAGAACTACCGCAAGATGATGGTCGCGATGGCCTCGGACATCCGGGTCATCCTGATCAAGCTCGCCGATCGCCTGCACAACATGCGGACGATCTCCGCGATGCCCAAGCAGAAGCAGATCGACAAGGCCAAGGAGACCTTGGAGATCTACGCGCCGATCGCGCACCGCCTCGGCATCCACGCGATGAAGTGGGAGCTGGAGGACCTCGCGTTCCAGGCCCTGCATCCGCGCAAGTACCAGGAGATCAAGGCCCTCGTCGCCCAGCAGCGCGACGAGCGCCAGAACTACGTCGACGCCGCCGGCGAGTACCTGTCGCGCGAGCTCGAGGCCCTGGGGATCGAGGCCGACATCGCCGGCCGGGCCAAGCACTTCTACTCGATCTACTCGAAGATGACCAAGAAGGGTCGCGAGTTCAACGAGATCTACGACCTGACGGCGATGCGTGTCGTGGTCGAGTCGGTGAAGGACTGCTACGGGGCCGTAGGCGTCATCCACAGCCTCTGGAAGCCGCTGCCCGGGCGCTTCAAGGACTTCATCGCGATGCCGAAGTTCAACATGTACCAGTCGCTGCACACGACGGTCATCGGGCCGGAGGGGCAGCCGCTGGAGATCCAGATCCGCACGCGCGAGATGCACGACATGGCCGAGTACGGCGTGGCCGCGCACTGGATCTACAAGGCGGGGAAGGCCGGCGTGCCCGCCACCACGTCGGGAGACGAGAAGCTGAAGTGGCTGCGGTCGATGCTCGACTGGCAGCAGGAGCTCTCCGATCCCAAGGAGTTCATGGAGAACCTGAAGGTCGACCTCTTCGAGGACGAGATCTTCGTGTTCACCCCCAAGGGCGAGGTCAAGTCCCTGACGGCCGGCGCGACCCCGCTGGACTTCGCCTACGAGGTCCACACCGAGATCGGCCACCGCTGCGTCGGAGCGCGGGTCAACGGCAAGATGGTGCCGCTGCACTACGAGCTGACCTCGGGCGACATCGTCGAGATCCTCACCGCCAAGCAGGAGCGCGGCCCCTCGCGCGACTGGCTGTCGACCGTGCGCACCACCCGCGCGCGCAACAAGATCAAGGCCTGGTTCAAGGCCGAGTCGCGCGAGGACACCGAGCACACCGGCCGTGAACTGCTGCAGGAGCACCTGCGCAAGGCCGGCCTGCCCGCGCAGAAGATCGCCGGCTCGGCGCTGCTGGCCGACGTCATCCGCGAGATGGGCTTCCGCAAGGCCGAGGAGTTCTACATCGCGCTGGGCGGCGCGAAGATCTCGGCGAAGGTCGTCGTCAACAAGGTCCTCCAGCGCCTGAAGCAGGGCGAGGCGGCCGAGGAGGAGACGACGCCCGCCGAGACGCTCGTCGCCGGGCGCCGCGCCCGCCGTCAGCCGACCGGCTCGTCGACCTCGTACGGCATCGTCGTCGAGGGCGTCAACGACGTGATGATCCGCCTGGCCAAGTGCTGTCGCCCGGTGCCGGGCGACGAGATCGTCGGCTACGTCTCGCTCGGACGCGGCATCACGATCCACCGCGAGGACTGCCCCAACGCGCTCGCGCTGCGCAAGGACCCGGAGCGGTTCGTCCCGGTCGAGTGGGGCGGGGAGCACAACAACGCCTTCAAGGTCGAGCTCCAGGTCGACGGCTTCGATCGCCACCGGATGCTCGAGGACCTGTCGCGGACGATCGCCGAGGGCGGCCTGAACATCATCGAGGCGCGCTGCATGGTCGTGCCGCCGATGGTCCAGAACCGCTTCGTCGTCGAGGTCGGCGACACGCAGGCGCTGAAGGCGACGATCACCAAGCTGCGCAACATCGAGAACGTGTTCGACGCCTACCGCGTCACCCCGGGCGCGGGCTGACCACCCACAGCTCGACGTCGTAGGTCAGGGTGACCGGGCGGCCGCCGACGATCTCCCGTGCCAGCATGAGCACCGTCGCCTGCGCCTCGGGCTCGAGGTTGGCGACCCAGCTCCAGGTCGAGGCGAGGGCGACGAAGTCGTCGGCGCGCAGCGGCTGCTCGTGGGCGGCGACGTCCAGGCGCCGCCCAGCGGCGAACCGCCCCGACTCGACGAGCCGCGGGCCCCAGACCGCCACGCCGCTGGACGGGAACTCGCCCGCCGCGACCCGGTAGGGCGTCAGCAGGTCGCGGACCGCGTGCACGCGCGGGTCGGCGTCCTCGTCCAGGCGCAGGTGGTTCCAGATCAGGCCGAGACCGCCGCCGGGCCGCAGCACCCGGGCCATCTCCGGCGCGGCGCGCTGCAGGTCGAACCAGTGCAGCGCCTCGCCGACGAAGATCGCGTCGACGCTCGCATCGGGCAGGGGGATCGCGGCCGCCTCGCCGTCCAGCGCGCGCACGCCGGGCAGGCGCCGGCGCAGGACGTCCAGCATCGGCGGTGAGGGGTCGACGGCGATGACCCGGCCCGCCACCTCGTCCAGCACCGCGGTCAGCTTGCCGGTCCCGGCGGCGAGGTCGAGGACCGTCGACGTCACGCCGACGCCCAGCGCGCGCGCCGCGGCGCGGACGGCCTCGATCGGATAGGACGGCCGCATGCGGTCGTAGAGCGCGGCGGTCGACGAGAAGCCCTGGGCCGCGCGCGGATCGACCGGCATGGCCGTGGCGCTCAGCCCTGGTCGGCGGCCGGCGGGTCCGTGGCGACGGTGTCCGGGCCTGCGGCGGCACCGCCCGCACCATCCGCCGCCACCGCGTCATCGCTCCCGCGCGCGAGGAACTCGGGCGAGGCGATCACGAAGAGGCCGACGATCACGAAGGCGACGAGGCACCCCATGCCGGCCAGCCGCGTGTACCAGTAATCGAACGGCACCATCAGCAGGACGCCGATCACGAACAGCAACGGGAAGAGCTTGTGCAGCCTCATGCGCCCGCCTCCGGCGGATGGTCGTCGGCGGTGAGTGGCCGGAAGCGCTGGTCCAGGGGCTCGAACTCCTGGTCCAGGCGCCCGGTCAGCACGAAGCGGTACAGCAGCGCCAGCGACGGCACCAGGAAGCAGAGCCCGACGCCGATCGCGATCGTCAGGGCGACGAGCGTCGCGTGCGGCGCGGCCGCGTCGTCGAGGGTCAGCTCCCCCGGAAGCAGGTAGGGCGACTGCGCGACGCCCCACCCGACGACGATGGACGCGACCGCCGCCGCGGCGCTCCAGCGGGCGACGATGAAGTGGCGGGAGACGATCAGCCCCAGCGTCGTCAGCCCCAGGCCGCCGGAGATCGCGACGAAGACGAGCCCGCCGCCGGAGGTCAGTCCGTCGTACAGCGAACGGGCGTCGGAGTGCAGGACGGCCAGGCCGCCGAGCGAGATGACGCCCACCGCGATCGCCCCGCTGAGCGCGCGGCGGCGGAAGGCCTCGACGAGGTCGGGGAGCCCGGCGCGCTGCGCGTCCCCGCCCAGGTAGGTCGCCGACAGGTAGGTGCCGGTGACGACCGCGAGGACGCCGATGAGGATCGAGGTCGGGTTCAGCCAGTAGTCGTAGGGGTCGCCGAGCGCATTGCAGACGGGCACCCGCCCGGAGACGATGCCGCCGATCGCCGCGCCGAAGCAGAACGGCACGAGCACCGAGGAGAGCGCGAAGACCGCGCCGAACCCGCGTGCCTCGCGGATCGTCGCCGCCTGCCCGCGCAGGGCGAACGCGGTGCCGCGCAGGATGATCCCGAACGCGGCGAGGAACAGCGGGACGTAGAGGGTCGACATGATCGACCCGAAGAAGATGGGGAACGCCGTCCACAGCACGACGAGCAGGAAGATCAGCCACACGTGGTTGGCCTCCCAGACCGGGCTCATCGACCGCTGGATGAGCCCGCGGACCCGGCCGCCGCGCTGGTCGCCGCCCGCGGTGAGGTCCCAGAACCCGGCCCCGAGGTCGGCCCCGGCGAGCACGGCGTAGGCGGTCAGCGCGAGGAGCGCCAGCCCGAGCATGATCTCGGCCATCAGGCCACCGTCCCCGGGGTCTCGACCTGCGGCGGGCGCGCGGCGAGGCGGCGCAGCAGCCACAGCACCGCCGCGGCCAGCGACAGGTAGATGGCGAGCGCGACGAAGAAGGCGATCTGCAGCCCTCCCGCGTTCGTCACCGCGCCGTCGACGCGCATCACCTCGTAGACGATCCACGGTTGTCGCCCGACCTCCGTGGTCACCCACCCGGCGATCAGCGCCACGACCGACAGCGGCCCGGCGATCACCGCCACGCGGTAGAACCACTTCGTGGTCGGCAACCGTCCCTTGCGGTACCAGACGAAGGCGTAGAAGAGGCCGAACAGCATCAGGCCCGAGCCGATCATGATCATCGCCTGGAAGGCGAAGCGGACCGTGTTGATCGGGCCGGGACGGTCGGCCTCCGGCACCGAGTCCAGGCCCTGGACGACGTGCGTCGGGTCGTGGTAGGCCAGGATCGAGAGCAGGTACGGGATCTTGATCGCGTCCTTGACCTCGCCGGTGCTCTTGTCGTACCAGCCGAGCAGGTGGAACGGCGCGTCCTTCTGCGTCTGGCCCAGGCCCTCGAACGTCGCCAGCTTGATCGGCTGAGCCTTGGTGACCTCGCGGCCGGCCCAGTCTCCGATGATGACCTGGACGGGCGAGGCCAGGCAGGCCACGGTCAGCGGCACGATCATCCCGGCGCGCACGTAGCGCGAGCGGTCGCCCTTGAGGTAGGCGAAGGCGTACACGCCGCCGACGATGAAGCCGGTGACCATGTACCCGGCGAAGTACATGTGCGCGAGCTCGTGCCAGAAGAACCCGTTGAAGAGCGCCTCCCACGGGCGGATGTTCGTGATCTCCCCGTTGACGATGTCGAAGCCGCCCGGGTCGTTCATCCAGCCGTTGACGGTCAGCACGCTGAGCGACCCGATCACGCCGGTGATGACGATCGGCACGCCGAGGGACAGGTGGATCTTCCTCGGCACGCGGTCCCAGCCGTAGACGTAGATCGCGATGAAGATCGCCTCGATGAAGAACGCGAAGCCCTCGATCCCGAACGCCAGCCCGAAGACGTCCCCAAAGGTGGCCATGAAGTTCGGCCACAGCAGGCCGAACTCGAAGGAGAGGATCGTCCCGGTGACGACGCCGACGGCGAACAGCAGCAGCATGACCTTCGACCAGCGCTTGGCCAGCGCGCGGTAGGTCTCGTCGCCGGTGCGCAGGTACAGCCCCTCCATGAAGAGCACGATCGCCGGGAAGGAGATGCCGAAGCACACCAGGGGGATGTGAAACGTGAGCGACATCGCCTGCAGCTCACGCGCCCACAGCAGATGCTCCTGCTCAGAGGGTCCGAGCCGCCCGACGAGGTCGGTCGCGGCCATCAGCGCGGGGGACATTCAGGGGCACCCTACTCCGGCGACGGGCGTCGGTCGACATAGCGTCAACCCGCACGTGCGGCCGGCGGATCGGCGCCGCTCAGCTGATGACCGCGAGCGCCCCGGGACGCAGCGCATAACGCGCCTCGGTGACCGCTCCGACGAAGTCGCCGTCGACCTGAAGCGGCAGCGGGCGGCCGTCCTCGGAACGCACGGTGAGCCCTTGGACCGCGGGGAAGGCGGTCACGCGGCGGTGCTTGGCCACGTGCGCGCGGGGGAGGAAGGCGCGCGCGGCGATCGTCGGCACGGCCAGCGCCGTGGCCCGCTGCAGCACGACGGAGCTGAGCGTCCCCGAGTCCAGCGTCGCGCCCTCGGCCAGCGAGATCGGCTTCTTGGCGAAGAACGTGTACGGGTCGCCGTTCTGGACGATCGTGGTCACGCCCACCGCGGTCTCGCCGTCGTCGGCCTCCACGATCATCCGCGGCGGGTTGACGAGATAGTCCTTCAGGAACGAGACGACGGCCGCCGACGTGAAGAAGTACGGGCCGAAGCGGGCCTTGAGGTGGGGGCGGGCGTCGACGCGGCGCACGACGGTCGCGTCCAGCCCGACGCCGGAGGAGAACGTGAAGGCGCGGTCGTTGACCAGCGGCAGGTCGATCCGGCGGGGCGCCCAGCGGTCGGCCATCGAGAGCAGGTGCTCGGTCGCGTCGACGATCTCGTTGGGGATCCCGAGCATGCGGCACAGGACGTTCGTGTTGCCGCCGGGCAGCGGGAAGATCGGCGTGGGCGAGCCGATCAGGCCGTTGACGGCCTCGTTGACCGTGCCGTCGCCGCCGAAGGTGACGACGACGTCGTAGCCCTCGTGCGCGGCCTCGCGCGTGAGCTCGGTCGCGTGGTTGCGGCTCTCGGTGTCGATCGCCGTGACCTCGTAGCGGCCCTGCAGCGCGTAGACGACGAGGTTGCGCAGCCGGTCGGACACGGTCGTCGCGTACGGGTTGACGATCACGAGCATCCGGCGGCGCTGGACCGCGGGGTCGTCGTAGCGGGAGGCGGCGAGCGCTTCGAGCTGCTCCAGGGAGGTCGTCGCGTCGGTCACTCGGCGTTCACATCGAACGCTACACCGGGCAACCGCGGGCGGTTACGCCGGATGGCGCCGCGATCCGGCCGCGGGCGGCTCGGCCGGCACGCGGCCGATCATGCCGGATGGCCGGGCGCGATCTCGCGGGCGGTGGTGAAGCGCAGCGGCGGGTCGCCGTCGTGGTGCTCGGCCCACACCGGCGCCAGCAGGAAGGCGTCGTGGTCGCCGACCTCGTGGCGGGCGACGATCTCCCCGACGAAGCGGTTGGGGCACTCGTCCAGCAGCGGCATCCCGTGCGGGCCCTCGCTCCACGCGCAGTGGGCGAACTTGTCGATCTCGTCGCCCGTCTCCCCGCCGAACAGCCGCGCGACCTCGACGGCGACGGCCGGCGCGACGTGGATCGCGAGGTGCGTCGCCCGCCGCGCGACGCGGTAGGTGTGGTTCTTCTGCGACAGGCAGGCGATGAAGCGCTGCGGGTCGATCGACGAGGGCGTCCCGAAGCCGATCAGGCAGCCGGAGCGCTCGCCGTCGTCGGCCGCGGCGGTCGTGACGACGAACATCGGTCCGTCGAGCGCGAGCGAGAGCTCGCTGAATGCCTCGTCAGAGCCAGCCACGATGGCGGAAGAAGGCCAGCATGCCTGCGAGCATCGCGACCATCACACCGATCACGACGTAGAACGCGGTCGCCGACCCCTCGCCCGGGACGTGCACGTTCATGCCCCAGATCGATGCGATGAGGGTCAGCGGCAGGACGACGACGCTGATCGAGGTCAGTACGCGCAGGACGTCGTTGGTGCGGTGCGACAGGACGGACTCGTTGGAGTCCTCCAGCGCCTCGGAGACCTCCTTGAAGTTCTCCAGCATGTCCCAGATCCGCTCGGACGCGTCGACGATGTCATCGAAGTAGACCTCGAGGTCCTCGGGCACGTAGCGCCGCGTGCGATCGAGGTCGCGCAGCGCGCCGCGCTGCGGCCGGATGATCTTGCGGAAGTTGATGATCTCCTGCTTGGCGTTGGAGATGTCGCGGACGATCTCCTCCGACCGGCCCTCGAAGATGTCCTCCTCGAGGCGCTCCAGCTTGTTGCCGATCTTGCGCAGCATCGGGAACGAGGCGTCGACGCAGTCATCGACGATCTTGTAGAGCAGGTAGCCCGCGCCCTTGGAGAAGAGCTGCTCGCGCAGGTCCTCGTCGCGGCGGCAGCGGTCGAACAGGTAGTCCACCGGCTGGATCGGCTCGTTGGGCAGCGTGATGATGAAGTCCGCGCCCACGAAGACGTCCAGCTCGGCCGCGTTCAGGCGGCCGACCTTCTTGTCGAAGCGCGGGAAGTGCAGGACGACGAACAGGTAGTCGTCGTACTCGTCGACCTTCGGGCGCTGGTTGCGCGAGAAGAGGTCCTCGTAGTCGAGGGCGTGGAAGGAGAACTGCTCCTCGAGCCACGCGCGATCGACCGCCCGGGGGCGCTCGATGTTGATCCAGCGCAGGCCGCCGGCCTCGATCTCCTCGACGTTCGGGGTGTCCGGGGCTTCAGGCGGTCCGACCGCAGGGCCACGACCGCGCGCGCCCCGTCGTAGACGGGGGAGGTTCGGCATCGGTACTTCGCGGCTCGTCGGTCAAGGGCATGTTCAGGCGTCTATTCGTGTTCAGGAGAGTGTATCCTTGCCGAAGTACATAGCTGGACACATCCAGAGGGGTGGAGGGACTGGCCCGACGAAACCCCGGCAACCCCCCGCGTATCGCCACGTGGGAAAGGTGCCAATTCCTGTGAGATGTGGCGGAAGACTCGCTGTGAGCTCTTCGCCACCGGAAGGCGGAGGGTTTCACTCATGTCGGGTACAAGTCTGAAGTGCAGGGAATGCGCGGCCACGTACGAGCTCGGTGCTCGCTACGTCTGCGAGAACTGCTTCGGTCCGTTGGAGGTCTCCTACGACCACTCGCATCTTGCGGGTGACGTCGATGGCCTGCGCCGGCGCATCCAGGCCGGACCGCAGTCGATCTGGCGCTACAGCGACTTCCTGCCGGTCGAGACGCCGCCGGGCGTCGGCGCCACGAACCTGTCGCGCGCGGGGCTGCCCGCCGGCGCGACGCCGCTGATCAAGGCCGATCGCCTGGCCGAGCGCCTGGGTCTCGGCGAGGTGTGGGTCAAGAACGACGCCCACAACCCCACGCACTCCTTCAAGGACCGCGTCGTCGCCGTCGCGTCGCAGCGCGCGCTGGAGCTCGGCTTCGACACGCTCGCGTGTGCGTCGACCGGCAACCTCGCCAACGCCGTCGCCGCCCAGGCCGCCGCGCTCGGCCTGCCGTCCTACGTGTTCATCCCGTCCGACCTCGAGGAGCAGAAGATCCTCGGCACCGGCGTCTACGGGACGAACCTGGTCAAGGTCCGCGGCAACTACGACGACGTCAACCGCCTCTGCACCGAGCTGTCGGGCGAGCGCGAGAGCTGGGCGTTCGTGAACATCAACATGCGGTCGTACTACGCCGAGGGCTCCAAGACGATCGCCTACGAGATCGCCGAGCAGCTCGGCTGGGAGACCCCCGACCGGATCGTGTCGCCGATCGCCTCCGGCTCGCTCTTCACGAAGATCGCCAAGGGCTTCGGCGAGTGGCTCGAGCTCGGGCTCATCACCGGCGCCGTCCCGACGATGAACGGCGCCCAGGCCACGGGCTGCGCCCCGGTCGCCAACGCCTTCGCGGCGGGCACCGACGTCTGCCGCCCGGTCAAGCCGAACACGATCGCCAAGTCGCTGGCCATCGGCAACCCCGCCGACGGCCCCTACGCCGTGGAGCTGGCGCGCCGCACCGGCGGCGCCGTCGATGCCGTGACCGACGACGAGATCCGCGCCGGCATCCGGCTGCTGGCCGAGACGACGGGCATCTTCACCGAGACCGCGGGCGGCGTCACCACCGCAACGCTGGCCAAGCTCGCCGAGCGCGGCGACATCGGCCATGACGAGCGGGTCGTGCTGGTCATCACCGGCGACGGCCTCAAGACGCTGGACGCCGTCAAGGGAACCTTCGAGTCCTATGAGATCAACCCGTCCTTCGAAGACTTCGAGGCGACGGTCGAGCAGGGAGTGCACGCCTGATGTCCGTGAAGGTCAAGATCCCGACCCAGCTGCGCGCCGCCACCGGCGGCGCCTCCGAGGCGTCGGTCGAGGGTGCGACGGTCGGCGAGGCGCTCGACGCGCTCTACGCCCAGCACGAGGGCCTGAAGGACCGCATCACCGGCGATGACGGTGAGCTGCGCCGCTTCGTCAACGTCTACATCGGCGGCGAGGACATCCGCTTCCTCGACGGGCTCGACACGCCGGTCGCGGCCGGCGGCGAGCTGACCATCCTCCCGGCGGTCGCCGGCGGTCGGTGAGCTCGCGGGTGCCGACGAGGCCCACGCGGCGCAGGTGAGCGACACGGCCCCGCCGCGACCAGGCGGGTCCCGCATGGGCTTCGCCCTCGGCGATCTCGAGGTTGCCGAGCGCGCGGCGACGGCGGCCGGCAAGGTCGCGCTGCGCCACCTCGGCACGGCCCTCGAGGTCGAGGTGAAGTCCGCGGTGCCGACCGACGTCGTCACCGTGGCCGACCGTGAGGCCGAGGCCGCCGCGGTCGACGTCGTGACCGAGCATCGCCCGCTGGAGGGGGTGTTCGGCGAGGAGGGCGCAGACATCCCGGGCCAGGACGACCGCCGCTGGGTGATCGACGCGATCGACGGGACGCTGAACTTCTCGCTCGGCCTGCCCGGATGGTGCTCGGCGGTCGTGCTCACCGGCGCGGACGGCCCGCTGGCCTGCGCGGTGTTCGACCCCGAGCGCGGCGAGCTCTTCTCCGCCGCGCGCGGCTCGGGCGCCCGCGTCAACGGACGGCCGCTGACGGTGCGCGCGTCGGTCCCGCTGGACCGTGCCGCGGTCGCCTGCCAGTGGGGCTTCGGCAAGCTCGAGCTGCCCGGCGCGCGGCGCGTGGTCGGGCGGATCGTCGACGAGGTCGGCGCGGTGCGCATCCCCGGCTCGGGGACGCTGGAGCTGTCGTGGGTCGCGGCCGGGCGCCTGCACGGCTGGATGCAGCCCGATGCGGCGGAGTGGGACTGGCTGCCCGGCGCGCTGCTCGTGCGCGAGGCGGGCGGAGCGGCGATCACCGTCGACGACGCGGAGGTCCCGTGGTCGCTCGGTGGCAGCATGGAGACCGTCGCGCAGCTGCGGACGCTGCTGACGTGAGCGACGTGGGTGCCCGGCCAGCTGGCCGGCCCGCTGATCCCCGGCTCGACGCCGCTCAGGATCCGGTGAACGCGCTCTTGACGACGTCGTAGGCCGGGCGGGTCGTGATCCCGTCGGCCTCGGTGAGCCCCGCGTCGAAGGATCCGCCGCCGGTCCAGGAGTAGACGTACAGCCGCTGGATCCGCGGGCTGATCCTCGCGAGCGTGAACATCTGCTTCTCCGCCTTGACCTGCCGGCTGGTCGACGGCGGGAAGCCGGGCTGGAACTCGTACAGGCCGCCGGTCTCCGAGAGCCACACGTCGCCCTTGACCGCGGCGAGCACCGCGCGCGTTCCGGTCGAGCGGAAGCGGTTGACGTCGGAGTAGTTGTGCAGGCCCCACAGCGTCGGCTTCACCTTGCCCAGCGCGGCCTGATAGCTGCGCAGGTAGGCGACGGTCTGCTGGGGGTCGGTCGTGTCCAGGACCTCGGCCGCCATCACCGTGCAGCCCCCGCACGTCCTGCGCATCGTCAGGTAGTAGCCCGCCGCGGCCTTCGGCGAGCGGCACGTCGGCTGGCTGCAGTCGTTGACCTCGTCCCACGCGGAGTACAGGCGCACGTACGGGTAGCGCTTCATGAACGCGCGCACGCCCTTCTGGTAGGTCGCGGTGGACGGCAGCTTGTTCGCCAGCTTCGGGACGCGCGAGTGCTCGAAGGAGATCAGCAGCTCGTAGCCGCCCGCGTGCGCGGCGCCCAGGAAGGCGTCGGCCTGCTGGCGCTCGAAGCTGTCGGAGAGCGCGGCGTCGTAGGCCACGACGTATCGGGCCTTCTTCAGGTGCAACGCGGTGAAGGCGGGCGCCGAGAACATCCCGGCGTCCTCGTCGCCCATGCCGTAGACGAGGGCGGAGGCGGGAGCGGCGACGAAGAGGCTCGCGGCGACGGCGAGCAGGAGCGTGAGGCGGGTCACGCGGCGGCAGGCTACCGGCCCGTCCGTAACATGGCCGGGCGATGGCCGTCCGCGTCTTCCACTGCGACGACTCGCACGCCTTCCGGGTGCTGGTCGCCGAGCTCATCTCCGACGAGCCCGGGATCGAGCTCGTGGGGGAGGCCGCCGCCGCGGAGGCGGCGATCGCGGGGGTCTCCGTGTGCCGGCCCGACGTCGTCCTGCTCGACCTGCGGGGCGGCGATCTCGGGCTCGAGCTGATCACGCGCGTGCACGTGGCGGCGCCCGATGCCGCGATCGTCGTCCTGTCGGGGTGGGACGGGCCGATCGACGAGAGAGCCCTGTCGGCGAGGCTCGACAAGGGCGTCTCGGGCCAGGAGCTGGCGAGGACCATCCGGTCCGCTGCGGCCGCTCGACGAATGACCGATGGAATCGACCGTCCTGGGCCTTAGGGTGGGCGCAATGGATCGCACCCCCCGGGTCAGCTGCGGCGGCTGTTCGTTCAGGTGGTTCAGCGCCACCTCCTCGCACGGCCTGCGGATCGTCGGCAGCTGTCCCCGCTGCGGAGGCGATCTCGAGTTCCTCGTGGCCGCCAGTCAGGACGCCGACGACGCAGCGCAGCGCGACCGTGAGCTCGGCTACGACGTCGCGCCCGCGACGGTGCTCGGCGTCCCGCTCGGCTGGGATCGCTAGCTCAGGCGCCGGCGGGCGCCGGGAGGAAGCGCGCGAGCGACGCCTCCTCGGCCCGGGTCCGCGCGTCGGCGAAGCGGGCGAGGTTCATGCGGGCGCGCACCAGCAGCGACTTGATCGCCGGGACCGTGGTCTGCAGCGCTCCGGCGAGCTCCTCGTAGGAGAGACCCTCGAGCTCGCGGATGATCAGGGCGGAGCGCTGCTGGTCGGGCAGCGACTGGATGTCGGCGACGACCTGGCGCAGCCGCTCGCGCCCGGCGACCTGCTCGCCCAGGCTGATCGCGGTGCGCGCGGCGGCGGGGCCGAACTCGATGTTGTCGGTCAGGACGGGCGCGGGACGGCGCAGGAGGTCGAGGCAGCGGTTGTGGGCGACGCGGTACAGCCACGCGCGCAGCGCCATCGGGCGGTCGTCGGCGCGCAGCGCGAGGTAGGCGCGGGCGAGCACGTCCTGGACGACGTCCTCGGCGTCCGCGCCCGCCGACATGCGGCGCACGTAGGCGAGCAGACGGTCGCGGTAGCGACGGTCGATCTCGGTCATCGCGTCGTCGTCGCCGGCGCGCAGCGCGGCGACGATCTGCTCGTCGGAAAGCGTGCGGGGCGGCGCGGCGCGAAGCTTGCGGCGAGGCCGGTGCATCGGGTTCACGTTAGTGAAGTAGTTCGCCGCGCAAGCGCCGCGGCCTGCTAAGCGGCTTCGCGGAGCCCGTCGAGCTCGCGGCTGAGCGACAGGGCGCGCAGGCCCTGCTCCTCGAAGCGGCGGACGTCCTTGGGCGCCATGTCCAGCTCGCGGGCGACGCGCTGCAGCGGCAGCGGATCACGGCTGCCGTTGAGGCCGTAGCGCAGCTTGATGACGTCGCGCTGGGGCTCGGGCAGCTCGTCGACCGAGCGGCGCACGAGCTCCTCGGTCATCGTCACGTGGACGGTCTCCTCGATCGCCGGCTCCTGTCCGGGCACGAGGTCGCCGAGGGAGGCCTCGCCGTCCTCGCCGATCGGGAGGTCCAGCGAGGTGACGACGCGCGAGACGTCGATGATCTGCTGCACCTGCTCGGGCGGCAGGTCGGCGGCGGTGGCGATCTCCTCGGGCGTCGGCTCGCGTCCCAGCTCGACGATGAGGCGGCGCTGGATGGCGCCGACCTTGCGCTCGCGCTGGGCGATGTTCGTGGGCAGGCGGATGGTGCGGCCGCGGTCGGCGATACCGCGCTGGATGGCCTGGCGGATCCACAGCGTCGCGTAGGTGGAGAAGCGCAGCCCCTTGCGGTAGTCGAACTTCTCGGCCGCGCGGACGAGGCCGATGACGCCTTCCTGGATCAGGTCGAGCAGCGCGAGGTCGTGGTTGCCCTGCATCTGGCGGGCGATCGACACGACGAGGCGCAGGTTGGAGTTGATCAGGCGCTCCTTGGCCTCGAGGTCTCCGCGCTCGATGCGCCGCGACAGCTCCAGCTCCTCGGCCGGGCGCAGCAGCCGGTATCGGCCGATGCCGTCGAGGAACTGGGCGAGGGCGTCGCTGGTGTGGTGGGCCAGCGAGGTGATCGTGTAGGCCGGCTTCTCGGCGGGGTCGCGGTCGCAGTCGTCGTCGATCTCGATCCGGGCGTCGTGCAGCCGCGATTGCAGCGTGTTGGTCGCCTCCGCGTCGAGCCCGGTCTCCTTGGCGATGCGGTCGACATCGCACACCGTCACGACGCGGTCGTCCCCCGCGGCGGCCTGGAGCTGCGCGAAGGCCTCGTCGAGACGATCGATGGTGATCTCACTGGCCATGGTCACTGGCTACCCGGCGCGCAGCTCAGGTAACGTCGACTCGCCGCCGGTCACGCGCTCGCGGCGACCAAGGTGGGCGCCGTCACAGACTGGTCCCGGCCTGCTTGCTTGGCTGCGTAGAGCGCTTCGTCGGCCCGTCCGACCAGCTCATGGGCGGGCTCGCGACCGTCCCAGGCGGCGATTCCAGCCGAGCACGTCTGGTCCAGCGGCATCGCCGCGCGAAGGCGCTCGATGACGATCGCGGCGTTCTCCTCGTCGCATCCGGGCAGCAGCACGGCGAACTCCTCGCCGCCGTAGCGGGCCAGGTGATCGCCGGGACGCAGGCGGTTGCGCCAGGCGATCGCGGCGTCGCGCAGGAGACGATCGCCCTCCTGGTGGCCGTGGGTGTCGTTGAAGCGCTTGAAGAAGTCGATGTCCAGCAGGGCGACGGAGACCGTCCCGGCGGCGCCGGAGGCCCCGTCGGCCGCGTTCAGCGCGCGGCCGATCCAGTCGTCCCAGGCGCGGCGGTTGCCGAGCGTGGTGAGGTCGTCGGTCAGGGCGAGGCCGGCGAGGCGGGTCACGAGGTCGGCGCGCTCGATCGAGACCGCGGCCTCGGTCGCGAGCAGGGGGAGCAGGCGGCGGACGCGGCGGGCCGACGCGACGCGCGCGTCCTCCCAGGCGACGACGAGGACGCCGAGCACCTCCTCGCCCTGCAGCACGGGCTCCATCCGCAGGGCCGACCGGGCGCCGGCGAGCGTGACGAGTCGCGGGTTGGCGTCCGCGTCGCGGTGCACGTCGGGGACGGTCAGCGAACGGCCCTCCTGCGCGGCTCGGATGACGAGCGACGGCTCGCGGCCCGGGACGAGGCGGATGCGCGGCAGGTCGATCCCGTCGGCGGCGGTGACCATGAAGGCCCCGTCGGCGAGCGGCTCCCAGAGCATCGCCCAGCTCGCGCCGGTGAGGTTGCGGGCCGCGGCACACGCGGCCGTGCGGGCCTCGGGGGCGGTCGCCAGGGCACGGGCGAGGTGGCTGACCGTGGCCAGGTCCTCCTCCCGCTCGCGCACCGTCGCCGCGTACCCGAGCACGCGGGCGGCCATCGCGGCCGAGACGACGGCCAGTGTTCCGGGGAGGATCCAGTCGGCTACCACGCACCGGTAGTCGGTCGGCGGTGTGGTGGGTTGGAGTGGGGATGCGACGAACGTCCAGGTAGGCTCCCGCGCTGCGATGGACGTCCTCGCCAGCCGCATCCTGCTGCACCCGCTCGATCCCGACGCGACGCGCCGGTTCTACGCCGAGACGCTGGGGCTCGCCGTCTTCCGCGAGTGGGGCGAAGGTGCGCACCGCGGCACCGTCTTCTTCCTGGGCAACGGGCTGCTGGAGGTCTCGGGCGGCGCGTCCGGCCCGGCCGACGCCGCGACGCGGATCCTGCTGCAGGTCCGCGACCTCGCCGCCGAGCGCGAGCGGCTGGCGCACGCCGGCGTCGCGATCGCCCAGGAGCCGGAGACCAAGCCCTGGGGCCTGATCGAGATGCTGGTCCGCGACCCCGACGGCCGCGCGATCGTGCTCGTCGAGGTCCCGCCGGAGCACCCGCAGCGCCGGGCGGTCTGACGCGACGTCGCAACCGGCTGCGTCCTGTCCAACCGGCCGGACCCGCTCGCGTCGGTCGGATCTGGGAGGGTCTGGCCCGATGAGCACGACCCCTGATCCAGGGCCGCCCGATGCGGGCACGGTCCTGGCGCTGATCGCCGACGCCCGCTCGGACGCCGCGCTGACCGCCGCTCGGGGGCTGATGCTCGCCCGCGCGGCGTCGCCGCTGGCCATCCGCGAGGTCACCGCGCTGCTGTCGCTGGCCGATCTGCTCGCCGCCGACGCGCGTCCCGGCGACGCGATCGACCTGTGCCGGTTCGTCGCCCACCACGCCGCGATGGACGCGCACGCCAAGGCGGCGGCGCGGCGGATCGAGGCGCTGGACGACGCCAGCCGCCACGACGACCTGGCGGCGGGCATCGCGCAGCTGTCGACCGTCGGCGACGCGATCGCGGCCGCCAAGCGCCACGGGCGCCACGGCGAGTCCGGGCTCGCGGTCGCGGCCGCCCAGCGGGCCGTGGCGCTGACCGAGTCCAAGCGCACGCTGAACCAGCTCGCGGCGACCTACCGCCAGGCGGGCCGGGTCGCCGACGCCGAGCAGACCTACCGCGCCTCGCTGGCCGCGTCGGGCGAAGCGGAGAACGCCCCCGCGGCCCTGGGTCTGGCGACCATCCTCGTCGACCGGGGTGAGAGCGCCGAGGCCCTGCGCCTCGCCGATGCCGCCATCGCCGTCGAGCCCGACGCGGTCAACGCCCCGGCCCACGCCCTGCGCGGGCGGATCCTCCTGCAGCTGAGCCGCGTCCCCGAGGCCGAGCAGGCGTTCGCGAGCGCGTTCGTCGCCCGCAACGCCGAAGCCCGCCGCCACCTGGAGGAGCTGCGCGACGGGTACGAGGACCAGGGCGACCATCGGTCGGCCCAGCGTCTGGACAGGATCCTGGATACGGAGAGCACATGACCCGCACCGACGATGCCCCGCTCCGCGACCCGCGGTTGTCGATCGAGCAGACCCGCGCCCTGCTGGCCGATCTCGCCACCCTGCTCGGGCCGGAGCGGGTGCTGACCGGCCACGACGTGCTGCACCAGCACGGGACGGACGAGTCCTTCCACGCCGCCGCGCCGCCCGACGCGGTGGTCGCGCCGCGCAGCACCGAGGAGGCGGTCGCGATCGTGAACGTCTGCCGCGCGCACGGCGCGCCGATCGTCCCGTTCGGCGCCGGGACGTCGCTGGAGGGGCACATCGCCGCGCGACGCGGCGGGGTCTGCGTCGACATGCGCGAGATGAACCAGATCGTGCGGCTGTCGATCGACGACCTCGACGTCACGGTGCAGGCGGGCGTCACCCGGCGCCAGCTCGAGGCGCGACTGCTGCCCGAAGGCGTCTTCTTCCCGGTCGACCCCGGCTCGGACGCGACGATCGGCGGGATGGTCTCCACCGGTGCGTCGGGCACGATGACCGTCCGCTACGGCGCGATGCGCGAGAACGTCCTGTCGCTGCTCGTCGTCACCCCCGATGGGGAGCTCGTGCGCACGCGGTCGCGGGCGCGCAAGTCATCGGCCGGCTACGACCTCACGCGGCTGCTGATCGGCGCGGAGGGGACCCTCGGGCTGGTCTGCGAGGCGACCCTGCGCCTGCGGCCCACGCCCGAGGCGATGTCGGCCGCGGTGGCCGCGTTTGGGACGCTGCGCCAGGCGGTGGAGTGCGTCATCGCCGTCACCCAGTACGGGATCCCGGTCGCCCGCATCGAGCTGGCCGACGAGCGCCAGATGGAGGCGTTCAACCACCACTCCGGGCTGGACCACGTGGTCGCTCCGACGCTCTTCCTCGAGTTCCACGGTGATCCCCAGGAGGTCGCCGCCCAGGCGGCCGAGGTCCATCGCATCGCCGCCGAGCACGGTGCGATCGACGTGCGCACCGCCGCCGACGAGAGCGATCGGCGGGCGCTGTGGCGGGCGCGCCACCAGGCCTACGACGCGGCCCGGTCGCTGCGGCCCGGCTGCCGCGTCATGACGACGGACGCCTGCGTGCCGGTCTCCGCCCTCGTCGACTGCGTCCTCCAGACGCGACGCGATCTGGAGGAGACCGGGCTGGACGGTCCGATCGTCGGGCACGTCGGCGACGGGAACTTCCACGTCACGCTCCTGCTGGACGCCGACGATCCGGAGGAGGTGGAGCGGGCGATGGGCTTCCACGACCGGCTCGTCCGCCGGGCGATCGCCGCCGGGGGCACCTGCACCGGCGAGCACGGCGTGGGCTACGGCAAGGCGCGCTACCTGGAGATCGAGCACGGCCCCGCGGTCGTGCGGATGATGCGCGCGATCAAGCACGCGCTCGACCCCGACGACCTGTTCAACCCGGGCAAGATCGCCGACGCGACCGTGCTAGCCGACGAGGTGAAGCCCGCCGGCTGAGGCGGGCCGGCCTACAGCTGGTGGCGATCGCACTGCGCCTTGAGGTGCTCCAGCGCCGCGATGCGCGTCGGGCCGGTCATGCTGAAGTGGTGGGCGCCGTGCTCGTGGCCCTCGCCGCCGATCGACGCGGTCCACGTCCCGGGCTCGCTCTCGTGCACGCGCAGGACACCGCCCGGCACCTCCCCCGCCGCCCACGCCACCAGCCACTGCTCGAGCTGCGCCTCGTCGATCGCCATGACGAAAACCTACCCCGGGTGTCTCGCACCCTCACCCTCGCCGACGAACTGGCCCCCAGCGCCGAGCTTGTGTCGGGCTCGGCGCTTCGGATCCAGCGGGACTTCATTCAGATCATCACCCTTGTGCAGGCGCACGCGCTGCTGCATCGGGCGAGCCGGGAGCGGGACCCGGAGGGCAGGATCGTGGCGACCTGTCGACTACCAACAGGTTCGTGAGCTTGTCGAGCCGATCGTTGCCGTGTCGCTTGAGGCGTCAGTGAAGGCGACAGTTCGCGAGACGGTCGAGGCCGTGTCTCTGTTGGTAGCGCATCTCGGTATCGGCAAGGCGGTTCGAGGAGGGGTTCCTCGCCAATGAGGAGACAAACCCCGGGCGCCCATCCCGTCTCGTGGTGTTGGACGGCACGCCCGTGGACGAGGGCATGTTGCCGCCTGTAGATCTGGTGCGGAGGGCGTATGAGCAGGCGAGCTAGGGCGGTATCTCTCCTGAAAATGAACAGACCGTCGCACCGCTAGCTAACTCGACTCGACGATCGCGGCGACCGCAGACGGCGGCAGCGGCCTTCCGAAAAGGAAGCCCTGAGCCTGATCGCATCCCAGCTCAAGCAAGCGATCGAACTGGGCCTCCGTCTCCACACCTTCGGCGATGGAGCGCAGGCCGAGGTTGGCCGCGAGATCGATGACGGCCGAGACGATCCGGTCGTCGTCCCGCCCGCCGCCCACGCCTTGCACGAAGGACTGGTCGATCTTGACGAAGGTCACCGGGAGACGGCGCAGGTGGGTGAGCGAGGCGTAGCCAGTGCCGAAGTCGTCGAGCCCAATGTGAACGCCGAGATCACGCAGGTGTCCCATCTGGGTCAAGACCTCGGGATGGATGTCGATCAAGGCGGTCTCGGTGAGCTCGAGATGCAGGCAGCGCGGATTCAGGTCGGTGGCCTTGAGGACGTTGCGCACGATCATCGTCAGGTCGCCCGGCTCGAACTGGCGCGCGGAGATGTTGACGGCCACCGTGAGCTCGGACTGCAGTGGCCACCGTCGCGCCTCGTCGCACGCAAGCCCGAGGATCCGCTCGCCCAGAGGAACGACGAGACCGGTGTCCTCGGCGATCGGTATGAAGGCTGCGGGCGGGAGCAAGGAGCCGTCGGGCTGGACGATCCGAGCGAGGGCTTCGAAACCAGCGACGGTGCGCGACCTGATGTCGACAAGCGGCTGGAAGTGCGCGACGACCCGGTGGTCGCCGAGTGCGGTTTCGAGAATGTTGTGCGCTGAGAGCCGGTCGTGGGCCTGCTTGCCCAGGGCCTCGTCGAAGATCTCGGCCCGGGCCCCTCCGAGTGACTTGGCCTTATACATCGCCGTGTCGGCCTCGCTCACCATCGTCTCGGCGTTTTTTCTTCCGCGCATAGAAACTGCCAAGCCGACGCTGATCGTCACGGGTTCGCCATCGCCGAATTCCGGCTGGCGGCATACCACCTCGACGATGCGCGTGCCGAGATCGACGGCGTGGAGGCGACTGTCGATGTCCGGTGCGAGCACGACGAACTCGTCGCCACCCAAACGCGCGACGGTGTCCATCGGCCGCAGGACACTCGTCAGCGTCTTCGCGACCCGGCGCAACACGATGTCGCCTGCGGCGTGCCCCTTCGTGTCGTTGACGTGCTTGAAGCGATCGACGTCGAGGAAGTAGACGGCGGTGCACCGGGCGGAGCGTTGCGCCTGCGACAGGGCCTGATCGATGCGGTCGACGAGCAGCGCGCGGTTCGGCAGCCCGGTGAGGGCGTCGTGGGTTGCCTGCTGGATGAGCGCGACCTGTGCGTCTTGGAGGTCGGCCATCTGCTCGGCCTGGATCACGCTCAACTGCGCGATCTCACGACCCTGGGATTTGTGGGCGGTCAGGTCACTGAACGTGAGGCAGGTGAGGTCGTCGCCGCCGACCTCGAGCGCGGAGACACCGACGAGGACCGGCACGGTGGTCCCGTGGTTGTCGAGCAACTCCCACTCGAACGACTCACTGGCGTCGCGCAGCCCGCGCAGCTCGCGCGGGACGATGAGCGCGTCGCCGGCCACAAATGTGGACAATTGCGCGCCGACGATGTCCTGCCGCGGTCGAGCGAGCAGATCCGCCAGGCGGCGGTTGGCATAGAGGATGAGCCCGGATGGCGAAACGGTGGCCGCGCCGTCGCGCATGTTCTCCACGAAGATCCGGTAGGGCCGGTCGGCGCTTTCGAGCGTGAAGACACGCTGGCCGTCGTTGCCGTCCGGAACGACGAACGCGTCGACCTCGCCCGCTCCGATTGCCCTCAGCGTGTCCTCGGCCTCGGCTAGCCGGGCCATGATCTCTGGCCGTTTGGGTGCCCTCGGCGGCTTGGCCTGCGCTTGCGCCGCCGTGGGCGCGTTGACACGCGCCGTCCGCTGAGCTCGGCGTTCAGCTGACAACGGAGAGCCCCAGCGCACGAACGACCTTGTCGCTGTCGGACAGGTCTCCGACGATCTTCCGTGTAGGCGGCGGGCCGGTGCGGACCAGGGCCGGGACCGCGAGTACTTCGCTCCGGCGGCCGGCGCCGGCGTCCTCGTGCAGGTCGACGACCGAAAGCTCGAAGCGGCCCGCGAGAAACGTGTCACAAAGCCGACGCGTGTCGGCGACCGCGCGGGCCGACAAGTCCGAAGCACCGCTGACGAACAGCGTCAGGTCGTAATGGGGTGCGGACATCACGGGCCGCCGGTTCCGATGCGCAGCCCGTGAAGGACGCGGTCTGTGTCGGAGAGATCGCCGATGATCTTTCGCGGCGGGGCCGGAATTCGGCGCACCAGCGTGGGAATGGCCAACACGTCGTCGTGTTCGGCCATGGCCGGATCCTCGACGAGGTCGATGACTTCGATCTCGTAGCGCCCGGTGAGGTGCTCCTCGCAGAGGGTGGTCAGGTTGGAGAAGGCCTGCAGGGACTTCGGCGATTGTCCGGCCACGTACAGGCGCAGGGACCAGACCTCGTCGCTCTCCACGAGCGAGAGCCAGGCTTCGTTTGCTCTGGTCACGACACACCGACGGCTGCGCCTGCGGGGCTGGGCTCGGCGGCGTCTGCCTGCCGCAGCCGGCCCTGCTCCGCACGCTGGCCGGCGACGTGCTCGGCGCCCGTGTTCCCGTGGCTCAACGAGCGCCCCACGGCGTCCGCCTCATCCTCGAACTCCCGCCACAAAGCCGCCGTCTGCGCCTCGACGGACTCCCGGCGCCGCTCGAGATTGACCCGCCGTTGCTCGAGATCCTGCGCGCGCGCCTGGCCGTCGGAGACCTCCAGCGCCTCCTGCGCCTGCCGCGCGGAGCCGGTGAGGACTCCCTGCGGACCGACATAGACGTCCGCGAGCTCGATCCCATGATCCGTCAGCAGGAACTCGCGGATCTGGTTCGAGTGGGCCATCCCCCGCGCCTTGAGGACGTAGAGGACGCGGTTGAGCTCCCCGTTGCCCTCCAGCGTCTTGACGAGCAGGCACGTATCGACCAGCGAAGAGAGCTGTTGATCGGCGCGCCCCGGTTGGGTCCCGGCCGTCAGGCTCGTGAACAGCGTGGTGACGCCCCTGGCCTTCAAGAAGTCGACTTGACGCGTGAGCATCGCCGACACATCCGCTTCGGTTCCGATGCGCAACAGATCGGACACCGGGTCCTTGACGACGACCGCGGGCTCGAAATCGGACACGAACTTCTGCACGTCGAACAGGTGCGCCTCGAGACCGAGAAGCGAGGGCCGCAGGCACCGGAACTTCAACAGGCCCGCATCGACCCACTGCTGCAGGTCGATTCCGACCGACCTCATGTTGCGAACGATCTCGGCCTCTGATTCCTCGAACGCGAAGTACATCGCTCGCTCACCGCCGCGGCAGGTGGCGTCACAGAACTGCGCCGCGAGCGTCGACTTGCCGGTGCCCGAGGTGCCGTTGACCAGCACGGTGCTCCCCCGGTAGAAACCGCCCTCTCCCAGCATGGAGTCGAGCCGCGACACACCAGTGGACATGCGCTCCTCGGAGACGTTGTGGCTCAGGCCAAACGTCGTGATCGGCAGCACGGAGACGCCGGTCTCCCCGATGAGGAACGGGTACTCGTTCGTCCCGTGGTGCGAGCCGCGGTACTTGAGGATCCGCAGGCGACGCGTCGAGGCCTGCGCCGTCACTCGGTGGTCGAGGACGATCACGCAGTCCGAGACGTACTCCTCGATGCCGAACCGCGTCAGGGTGCCCTCGCCCCGCTCGCCGGTGATGACAGCGGTCACACCGCGGTCCTTCAGCCAGGCGAAGAGCCG
The DNA here is from genome assembly GCA_025964175.1 of Solirubrobacterales bacterium. GTDB lineage: Bacteria > Actinomycetota > Thermoleophilia > Solirubrobacterales > Solirubrobacteraceae > Capillimicrobium. Next base: position 1,203 of record JAOPZL010000124.1, on the reverse strand, counting down.
CCGGAGCTCGGACCGGACGATGGTCGCGTTGGAGAACGCCCCGAACAGCGTCTCGATCGTGTCGATGGCGACCCGCTTCGCTCCGACCCGGTCGATCGCGGCGCCGAGCCGGAGGAACAGCCCCTCCAGATCCCAGTCCCCGCTTTCCTCGATCTCCCCGCTCAGCGCGTCGATGTGGTCGATGACGAGCTTGCCGTCCGCCTGGGCCTTCGCCAGGTCAAATCCGAGGGAGGCGACGTTCGCGATCAGGTCCGGCGCGGATTCCTCGAAGGCCAAAAACACCCCGGGCTCCTCGTACTCGGTGATCCCGCGGATGATGAACTCCATGGCCAGCAGGGTCTTTCCGCAGCCGGCCGGGCCGCACACAAGCGTCGGGCGACCGCGTGGGAGGCCACCGCCCGTGACCTGATCAAGCCCGCCGATCCCCGTGGGAGCCTTCGGAATCTCCGCGACGGAGTCTGACGATCCGTTCGTGACCATCTGATACGCCGCGCCTGCCTGGGAAAACGCCATGCTCACGCCTGTCGTTTGGGGAGGCGTCAGGCTGGGTTCCCGATGGGCAGGCAACCGAAGCCAGCCCACACCAAGCGTCTCAGGAGAGAAGTCCGCAGCCAGCGGCTGCGTGACTTTTGACACTACTCCTTCGGCTCGAACGCACTGCACCGTGAGACCCAGCGTGCGCTGAGTGCTCGCGCCCAGTCCGGGGACCGGTTCGTCCGCGGTTTGGCCGCGCACCGTGGGAGCTGTCAGAGAGCCTCGGGGTCTACGAGCAGACGCTGCGCAACTGGCTGAAGCGCTTCTCGCGGGGCGCGCCCGCCGCGACCGCGATCACGTTCCGACAGATGTCCTCGACGACCTCAGTGCCCAGGCGCCGCGCCAGCTTGCGGATCGTGGACTCATCGGGCACTCGCTCACTCAACGCCAGCAGGCAGAACCGGCGCAGGTGCAGCGAGTCCGAGACCTCCCGGACCAGCGTCTCGTAGCCCCAGCCGCAGCCGTGCTTGACGATCGTCAGCCGCACGAACCGGTCGATCGGCACCGACGGACGCCCGAACGCGCGCCCCGGGGCCATCCCACGCGCGCTCGACCGACCCGGACAGATCCAGGCCGAATCAGCCCGACTTTGTCCGGGGCAAGTAGCTAGCGAACGGTTGCGCGGTTCGTTGTGTCCACGGGTGTGGTGTCCCGCCGCCGATGAGCGAG
>JAOPZL010000122.1 GCA_025964175.1 Solirubrobacterales bacterium | reverse complement strand
GCCGGGCCCGAGCCCCGGGCCGCCCGACGCGCCGGTGCCCGACCCCGTCCCGCCCACGCCGAGCCCGCCGCCCACGCCCGACCCGGGCCCGCAGATCGCCTTCGATCCCGACGATGCCGAGGCGCTGCTCACGCGCGTCCTCGACGACCTCGGCCAGGCGCACCGCCGTCCCTTCAGCCACTGATCGGGCGCCGGGCGACCGCGTTGACTGGAGGGTCAATACAGTTCCGCTCTCCATGACTCAGCGCCAGCACAGCCCGGAGACGTTCGACGAGAAGCTCGCGCAGCTGCAGGAACTGCGCCAAGCGGCGGCGCACTCGTCGCCGGAGGCCGAGGAGAAGCAGCACGCGCGCGGCAAGTACACGGCACGTGAGCGGATCGAGAAGCTGCTCGACCCCGGCTCCTTCCAGGAGCTCGACACGTTCGTCCGCCACCGCACGATCGACTTCGACATGCAGCGCAACCGTCCGTGGGGCGATGCCGTGGTCACCGGCCACGGCACGATCGACGGGCGCCGCGTCTGCGTCTTCTCCCAGGACTTCACCGTCTTCGGCGGCTCGCTGGGCGAGGTCATGAGCGAGAAGATGTGCAAGGTCATGGACCTGGCGGCGAAGATCGGCTGCCCCGTGATCGGCATCAACGACTCGGGCGGAGCGCGCATCCAGGAGGGCGTCGTCTCGCTTGGCGCCTACGGCGACGTGTTCCTGCGCAACGTGCGCTGCTCCGGCGTCATCCCCCAGATCTCGCTGATCATGGGGCCGTGCGCGGGCGGCGCGGTCTACTCGCCGGCGATCACCGACTTCATCTTCATGGTGAAGGAGACGTCGCACATGTTCATCACGGGGCCCGACGTCATCAAGACGGTCACCGGCGAGGAGGTCGGGTTCGAGGAGCTCGGCGGCGCGATGTCGCACAACGCCAAGTCCGGCGTGGCCCACCTGGCCGCCGACGACGAGGACCAGTGCATCGAGGACGCGCGCTACCTGATCTCGTTCCTGCCCCAGAACAACCTCGAGACGGCGCCGCGCGTGCAGCCGACCGACGACCCGCTGCGGATCGTCGACGAGCTCAACACGCTCGTCCCCGCCGACCCGAGCAAGCCCTACGACATGCGCGACGTCGCGCGGGCGATCGTCGACGACGGCGAGTTCTTCGAGATCCAGGAGCACTTCGCGCCGAACATCATCGTCGGCTTCGCGCGCCTGAACGGGATGGCCGTCGGCATCGTCGGCAACAACCCGCGGGCCATGGCCGGCGTGCTCGACATCTCCGCCTCGGAGAAGGCCGCGCGCTTCGTGCGCACCTGCGACGCCTTCAACATCCCGATCGTCACCCTCTGCGACGTCCCCGGCTTCCTGCCCGGCACCACGCAGGAGTGGGGCGGCATCATCCGCCACGGGGCGAAGCTGCTGTACGCGTTCGCCGAGGCGACCGTGCCGAAGATCACCGTGATCACGCGCAAGGCCTACGGCGGCGCCTACGACGTCATGTCCTCCAAGCACCTCGGCGCGGACTTCAACTTCGCGTGGCCGACCGCGGAGGTCGCGGTCATGGGTCCCGAGGGCGCGGTCAACATCATCTACCGCCGCGACATCGCCGGCTCGCCGACGCCCGACGAGCGCCGCCAGAAGCTGATGGACGACTACAAGGCGCGCTTCGCCAACCCGTACACGGCGGCCGAGCGCGGCTACATCGACGACGTGATCGTCCCCAGCGAGACCCGCGTCAAGCTGATCACCGCGCTCGAGACGCTGCAGACCAAGCGCGAGCCGGGCCCCAAGCGCAAGCACGGCAACATCCCGCTCTAGGAGGGGTAGCCTCGGCGGTCGCTTGGATCGCTTGCCCGGGACCTCGACGCGGTGGCTCGCCGTCGCGCTGGCGACGGTCGCGGTCGCCGTCGCCTTCGGGGCGATCGGGCTGCCCACCGCGGCGCTGTTCGCCGCGCTGGTCGTCGGGATCGCGTACGCGCTGACGTTGGCCGGCCGCGGCCCGCTGGAGCTGCCGAAGGCGGCGATGACGGGTGCGCAGGCGCTGGTCGGCGTCGCGCTGGGGACATCGGTGGACGCCGACACGCTGAGCGCGGTCGGCGCGCACTGGCTGCCCGTCCTGCTCGTCACGCTCGGGACGCTCGTGATCTCGCTCGCCGCTGGCCTGGCCCTGGCGCGGGTGACCGGCGTCGACCGGCCGACCGCGTCGCTCGGGCTCGTCGCGGGCGGGGCGAGCGGGATCGTGGCGATGGCCGACGAGCTGGGCGCCGACGGGCGGCTCGTCGCCTTCATGCAGTACCTGCGCGTCCTCGTCGTCGTGCTGACCGCGCCGGTGTTGGCGCACCTGCTGCTGCACCCCAGCGGCGCAGGCGGCGGGGTGAGCGGGCCGGGCAGCGAGGGGCTGGCGATCGACCTGCTGTTCACCGCCGGCTGCGCGGTCGCGGGGCTGGTGCTCGCCCGCGCGGTGCGGCTGACGGCGGGCGCGCTGCTGGCTCCGCTGGTCGTGGCCGCCGCGCTGTCGATCAGCGGCCTGTCCGGCGACGCCGTGGTGCCCGACCTCGTCCAGCAGGTCGCCTTCGCGCTCATCGGGCTGCAGGTCGGGCTGCGCTTCACGATGGCGACCCTGCGCGAGATGGGCCGGCTGCTCCCGGTCACGCTGCTGTCGATCGTGGGGATGATCGTCGCCTGCGCCGGGCTGGCCGCGCTGCTCGTCCCGCTGGCCCACGTCAGCTACGGCGACGCGTACCTGGCCACCACGCCGGGCGGCCTGTACGCCGTCCTCGCCGCGACCGCGGACATCGGCGGCAACGTCACCTTCGTCGTCGCGGTGCAGGCGCTGCGCGTGTTCGTGATGGTCCTGGCCGCGCCGCCGCTCGTGCGGCTGCTGGCGCGGGGCACCGTGCGGCCGCAGCCACCGACGCCGTAGGCAGGCGTAGGCTCGCGGCCGTGTCCACCACCCGCCGCCACTTCCTCGCCTCCGCGAGCGCCGCCACCGCCGCGGTCCTGGTCCCGTCCGCGGTCGCGGCCGCCGCGACGCCGCGCAAGGCCCCGCCGCTGCGCTCCGGGGCGTTCACCGACGGCATCGCCTCGGGCGATCCGGGCCCGCGGTCGATCTCGCTGTGGACCCGCCTGGACGACGTCGCCCGCGCCGGCACCGTGCAGCTCGAGGTCGCGACCGATCGCCACTTCCGCAAGGTCGTCGCGCACCGCCAGGTCGCGACCACGCCCGGGATGAACGGCTCGGTCAAGGCGCTCGTGCAGGGCCTCAAGCCCCACGAGGAGTACTTCTACCGCTTCGCCACCAAGACGACGCACTCCGCGGTCGGCCGCTTCCGCACCGCGCCGCCCAAGGGCTCCCGGCAGCCGGTGCGCTTCGCCTACTTCTCCTGCCAGGACTACACGCACGGCTACTACAACGCGCTGCAGCACATGGCCGAGCAGGACGTCGACTTCATCGTCGGCCTGGGCGACTACATCTACGACGAGAGCTACCACTCCGTCGCCGGCGGCACCGGCGTGCGCGACGACGCGATCGGGCTGCTCGACCCCGCCTACCAGTACCGCCACGCCGTCACGCTGGCCGACTACCGCGCCAAGTACTCGCTGTACCGCAGCGATCCGGCCCTGCGCTCCGTCCACGCGAACTTCCCGATGGTCGTCATCTGGGATGACCACGAGGTCCAGGACAACTACGCCGGCGCCGACCCGACGGGCGGCCTGCCCGCCAACCTGGGCTACTCACGCGCCCGTCAGCAGGCCGGCTACCGCGCCTACTTCGAGTCGATGCCGACGTTCACCGACCCGATCTACCGCCACCTGAGCTTCGGCTCGACCGTCGACCTGATCATGCTCGACGAGCGTCGCTACCGGGCCAACCAGCCGTTCGACGACGCGGTCGTCCCGCCCGGCCCCGGCTGGAACGACCCGCGCGCCTTCCTCGGCGCCAAGCAGATGGCCTGGGCCAAGGACGCGCTCTCGGCGTCCAAGGCGACGTGGAAGGTCATCGGCAACGAGGTGATGGTCATGCCCACCAAGGTGACCGGGGGTTCGTACTTCACCTTCGACTCGTGGCAGGGCTACCCGGCCGAGCGCGAGGAGCTCCTGACCCACATCGCCGCCAGGAAGATCGACGACGTCGTCTTCGTCACCGGCGACATCCACACGTTCATCGCCGGCGACGTCCGCACCCAGATGGGCGAGGGCAAGACGGTCGGCCTGGAGTTCGTCGGCGGCTCCATCACCTCGGCCGGCCTGGGCGAGAGCGATCTGCCGCTGGGCGGCGACACGATCCTGAAGGGCAACGACCAGGCGCCCGCGACCCCGGCCACGATCATCGACGCGCTGCGCGGGATCAACCCGTGGGTCCACAGCGCCGACTTCGACCACCACGGCTACGGCCTCGTCGAGGCGACCGCCGACCACTTCGACGTGCGCTTCGTGCGGATGGACACCATCAAGCAGCGGACGACGAAGACGCTGGCGACGGACCCGTTCCACTGGACGGTCGAGCGCGGCCAGAAGTCCATCCTCCAGAGCTGAGGATCCGGTCCGATCACGGAGGTACCGTGCCCGCCGTGAGCACCAGCCAGACCGCCCGCTCCGTTCTCGTCACCGCGTCGATCGTGGCCGTGATCTACGTGATGTGGCTGCTGCGCGACGTGGTGCTGCTCGCCCTGCTCGCCGTATTCGTCGCGGCCGCGCTATCGGCGCCGGTCGCGTTCGTCCAGAAGCTGACCCACGCCCCGCGGGCGCTGTCGATCCTGATCGTCTACCTGCTGATGTTCGCGCTGATCGCCGTGCTCGGGCTGATCATCGCGCCGCCGCTCGTCGAACAGGTGATCACCTTCGCACGCCACGTCCCGTCCTACGTCCACCAGGTGCAGGACAACGCGACGCTGGCGAAGTGGGACAAGGAGTACGGGCTGCTGAACAAGCTCGAGGGCCAGGCCGGGAAGCTGCCGTCGCTGCTCAGCGGCGCCGCCAACGACCTCGAGACGGTGACCGTCGGGGTCTTCGAGCGGATCGCGAAGCTCATCGCGATCCTGGCCGTCGCCTTCCTGCTGCTGCTCGACGCGCCGCGGCTGTTCGGGCTGTTCTACGGGCGCCTGGCCCCGCAGCGCCGCGAGGTGGCCCAGCGCCTCGCGATGCAGTCCAGCCGCGCGATCGGCGGCTACGTGGCCGGCGCCTTCGCGGTGGCCGGGCTGGCCGGGTTCGTCTCGTTCCTCGTCATGGAGCTCCTCGGGATCCCGTTCGCGATCCCGCTGGCGGTGCAGATGGCGTTCTTCGCGCTCATCCCGCTCGTCGGGTCGGCGATCGGCGCGGCGGTCATCGCGATCGTCGCCGCCCTCGAGGGGCCCGGGACCGCGCTGGCCTTCCTCGCCTTCTTCGTCGTCTACCAGCAGATCGAGACCCACGTGCTGGGGCCGTTCGTCTACAAGCGCACGGTCCAGATGCGCCCGGTGCTGGTCATCCTCGTCGTCTTCGCCGGGGCGACGCTGCTGGGGATCCTCGGCGCGCTGCTGGCCATCCCGGCGGCGGCCACGATCCAGATCGCGATCCAGGAGTGGTGGCGGGTGAAGCACCCGCTGCCCGAGGCGGCCGACGCGGGAGACGCGGCGGACGCGACCGACGGACAGGCCGTGGCCCTCGCCGCGGGAGCGGAGCCCGGCCCCGCGTAGGCTGCGGGACATGCTGCAGGGCCTGATCTCGCTGCTCGTCGCCGTGGCCGCCCCGGGCGTCGTCGGCCCCAGCGTCCAGGCCCACCGCGGCGGGCCGATCGTCAACGGCCGACCGGCCCAGCCCGAGTCGACGATGCCCGCCTTCCGCGCCGCGGCGGCCCGCGACGAGCCGGTCGAGCTCGACCTGCGCACGACGAGCGACGGCGTCCTCGTCGTGATGCACGACGCGACGCTGGAGCGGACCACGGTCTGCGCCGGCCCGGTCAGCGCCCGCACCGCGGCGCAGCTGATCCGCGACTGCCCGACCGACCGGCTCGGCTCCCCGCGCTCGGCCGGCGGGTCCAGCCCGACGGCGCGGCGCGTCGCGGTGCCGATGCTCGCCGACGTGCTCGCGCTGATGCGATCCAGCGGGCTGCACGCGACGCTGGAGATCAAGGACCGCCCCGCTGCCACCGCCCGGTCGCTGGCGGGCGCCGTCCAGCGCTCCGGCGTCCCGCTGCGCCAGGTCCAGGTTCACTCCTTCATCCCGGCGGCGATCGTCGCGATCCGCCACGACCTCCCGGGCGTCGCGACGTCGAGCATCACGGCCGCCCGAGACGAGCCGCTCGCCATCGCGAGGGCCCGGCGGCTGCACGTCGAGTCGATCTCGCCGCAGTGGCCCGTCGACGCCGCGTTCGTGCGGCGGGCCCACGCCGCGGGGCTGCGCGTCGTCCCGTGGACGCTCGACTCGCCCGCGCAGGTCCTCGCCGCCGCTCGCGTGGGCGTGGACGTGGTCATGACCGACGATCCGGTCATGACGTCGAGGGTGCTCGCCGGCACCGTCGCGGGCGCACGCACGAAGTAGGCTCCGACGATGGCCGTCCCCACCGCTCCGATCGCCGCCGGCTCGCTCGTCGGCGGCTACCTCGTCGCCCGCGAGTCCGGCGTGCGCCCGCTGGGCGGCGTCGTCCTGGCCGCCGGCGGCGCCTACTGCACGCGCCGCTGGGCCGCGACGTCCGGTCCCGCCGCGGCGGCCGGGCTGCTCGGCCTCTACCTCGCCGGGTTCGGCGCCTCGCATCCGCTGGCCAAGAAGATCGGCGCCTGGCCGTCGGTGCTCACCGTGGCCGCTTTGAGCGGCGCCGCCGCGTTCGTCGTCTCCGACCGGAGCTGACCCCCCGGTAGCTAGCGTGGCTGCGCAGATGCACGACCGCCGCAACGTCGAGCTGAAGGCCCGCGACCGCGATCCGGCCGCCACGCTGAGCGCCGCTCTCGCCCACGGCGCCTCCGACGAGGGCGTGCTCCACCAGCGCGACGTCTACTTCGCCGCCCCGGAGGGCCGCCTCAAGCTGCGCGTCCAGGACGGCGGCGCCCAGCTGATCTCCTACGCGCGGGCCGACGCCGCCAGCGCGCGCCTCTCCTCCTACCGCCTCGTCGACGTCCCCGATCCGGACGCGCTGATCGCGGCCCTGGACGCCTCGCTGGGCATCGTCGTCGAGGTCGTCAAGCGCCGCCGCCTGCTGCTGTGGCAGGGCGTGCGGATCCACCTCGACGACGTCGACGGGCTGGGCAGCTGGGTCGAGCTGGAGGCCGTGGCGCCGGCGGGCTCCGACCTCAGTGCCGAGCACGCCGAGGTCGCCGCGCTGCGCGCGATCCTGCACATGGACGACGACCAGGTCGTGGCCGAGGGCTACGCGGCGATGATCCTCGCCTCGGGCGCCGCGACGCAGCGGCTCGTCGATCGCGCGCGGACGGCCATGGACCGCGCCTACGTCCCGTACTCGCACTTCCACGTCGGCGCCGCGCTGCGCGACGAGCAGGGGCGGCTGCACGCGGCGGCCAACGTCGAGAACGGCGCCTACCCGCAGTCGCAGTGCGCCGAGGCGTCGGCCATCGGCGTCCTCGTCGCGGCCGGCGGCCGGCGCATCCACGAGATCGCGGTCATGGCCGACACCGAGCTGATCGTCCCCTGCGGCGGCTGTCGTCAGCGCCTGTCGGAGTTCGCCGACGGCTCCACGCCCGTGCACCTGTGCGGCCCCGAGGGGATCCGCCGGTCGATGACGCTGGGCGACCTGCTGCCCTACGCCTTCGCCCTGAAGTCCGCCCCAGAATGAGCGTCGCCGCTGCCACCTCCGCGATCCGCGAGCGGCTGGGCGACCGGCCCGCGCCGCGGCTGGGCATCGTCCTGGGCTCCGGTCTGGGCGCGGTCGCCGAGGCGGTCGCCGACCCCGTCGCCATCCCGTTTGCCGAGCTGCCCGGCTTCCCGGCCGGCGTGGTCCACGGCCACGCCAAGCGGCTCGTGCTCGGCACCCTGGCGGGCACGCCGGTGGCGGTGCTCCAGGGCCGCGCGCACCTCTACGAGGGCGTCGACCCCGCCGCGCTCGCCGTCCCGATCCGCACCCTCCAGGCGATCGGCTGCGAGGCGCTGATGCTCACCAACGCGGCCGGCTCGCTGCGCGCCGACGTCCTCCCCGGCCGCCTCGTCGCGCTGAGCGACCACATCAACCTGATGGGGGTCAACCCGCTCGTCGGGCCCAACGACGAGGCGATCGGGCCGCGCTTCGTCGGCATGGACGAGGCGTACGACCCCCAGCTGCGGGCCGCGCTGCACGCGCGGGCCGCCGAGCTCGACATCGACCTGGGCGACGGCGTCTACCTCGCCGTCTCGGGCCCGAGCTTCGAGACGCCCGCCGAGATCCGCGCGTTCGCCGTGCTCGGCGCCGACCTCGTCGGCATGTCGACCGTCCCGGAGGTCATCCTCGCCCGCCACTGCGGGCTGCGGGTCGCCGCAGTCTCCGCCGTGACCAACCTCGCGTCGGGGCTCTCCGACGAGCCGCTCACCCACGAGCACACGCTCGCGGGAGCGGCCCGCGGCGCCGACGACCTCCAGCGGCTCCTCGTCGCCTTCGCCGGAGCGTTCACCCCATGATCGATCCCATCCTGCTGCTCGACCTGACCACGCTCAACGACGACGACACCGACGACGTCGTGCGCGCGCTGTGCGCGAAGGCGACGACGCCGCACGGCCCGGTCGCCGCGGTCTGCGTCCTGCCGGCCTTCGTCGAGACCGCCCTCGCGGCGCTGGCGGCCGACAACGACCCCGCGCCGTCGCCCGTCCGCGTCGCCACCGTCGCCAACTTCCCGGCCGGGGAGGACGACCCCGACGGCGCGGCCCGCGAGACCGCGTCGCTGATCGACGAGGGCGCTGACGAGGTCGACGTCG
>JAOPZL010000111.1 GCA_025964175.1 Solirubrobacterales bacterium | reverse complement strand
GCGGGGCGGGGCGGCGTGCGGGTGGACCGCGTCGCCGCGTTGCCGGCCGGCCGCGGCGTGCGGTTTCCGCGTCGAACCATGCGGTTTCCGCGTCGAACCGTGCGGTTTCCGCGTCGAACCGTGCGGTTTCCGCGTCGAACCGTGCGGGTTTCGGTGCGATCGCGCGCTGATCCGTGACACGGATCGCGCAATGCTCGCGCCATGCCCGCCGCGAACCCCCAGCGTGACGCCTCGCGGGAGGGGGTGCGGGACGTTATCCACGCCACAGGGGGACAACGTCCCGCACGTGCCGATCTGGAGATCGCTCGCCTCGCCGCCATGCGGTTCGGGGTCGTCAGCCGTCCCGAACTGCTGGCCGCCGGCGTCTCACGCCGGGAGATCGACGGCCGCGTCGAGGATGGTCGCCTGCAGCGCCTGCACCGGGCGGTGTACGCGTTCGGCCATCGGTCGCTGCGCATCGAAGGCCTCTGGTGGGCGGCGATCCTCGCCGGCGGCCCCGGTGCGGTGCTGTCGCACCGCGCCGCGTCGCGGCTCTTCCGGCTGCCCGCGTTCCCGTACGACCTGATCGAGATCACCGTCGCGACAGACCGCGCTCGCCGGTTGGCGACGGTACGTGCGCATCGCGGGCGGCTGCCGCGCGAGGACGTCATGAGGTGGCGCGGCATACCGACCACCACGCCGGCCCGCCTCTGCCTCGACCTCGCCGAAGTGCTGGAGGACGCCGACCTCGATCGCCTGCTCGACGAGGCGATCCGGCTGCGGCTGTACAACCCGTGGGCCGTCGACTCGATGCTCCGGCGGTCCCCTGGGCGCCGCGGAGTGAAGCGCCTCGAGCGCGCGCGCCGGAGGATCCACCCGAACTCCGGGCGGACGCGCTCGGAGCTCGAGCGGCTCGCGCTGAAGCTGCTCGCCGCGCACGACATCCCCGTGCCGACGGTGAACCGCCACCGCCACGGGCACCGGATCGACCTCCAGTGGCCGTCGAGGCGCGTGGTCGTCGAGGTGGACGGCTACGACTTCCACCGCACGCCCGCGGCGTTCGCCGACGATCACGCTCGCGACAACGACCTGCTCGACGCGGGCTGGCGCGTGCGCCGCTTCACGTGGGCCGACGTCGTCCATGACGGCCCGCGCACCGCCAACCGGATCGCCGCGATGCTCGGCGACGCCCGGTGAGCGTGCCCTATGCCGCTGCGCGCTCGCGGGCTTCCGCGAGCAGCTGGCGCAGGACCTCGGGGTCCTGGGCGCCGGAGACGGCGACGCGCATCGCGCCGACGAAGAAGGGGACCCCGTTGATGCCGATCTCGCCGGCCATCCGCAGGTCCTCGGCGACCGCCTCGGCACCGTCGCCGCGGTCCAGCGCGGCCGGGTCGAGATCGGGGACGAGGCGCAGGATCGTGTCGCGGTCGCCGATGTCCTCGCCGTCGACGAAGTGCGCGGTGAAGAGGGCCTCGACGGCGGCGGCCGGATCGGCGGCGAGCTTCACGGCGCGATGGGCGAGCAGGGTGTTCGGCGCGCGCTTCTGGCGCTCCATGTGGAACTCGAGGCCGTCGGCGGCGGCGATGTCGGTGACGCGCTGGTGCATCTCGGCGACGCGCTCGGGCCCGCCGAACTTCGCGTTGAAGTACGGCTCCGCGTCGGCGCCCTCGAGCGGGATGTCGGGCTGCAGCTGGAAGGCGTGCCAGCGCACCTCGACCGAACCGGGCTCCTCCTGCTCCAGCGCGGCGGCCAGGCGCCGCTTCCCGATGAAGCACCAGGGGCAGACCATGTCGGACCAGACATCGAGCGTGACGGTCATCGTCCGCTCAACGGTAGCGATCCCGGCGATGGCCCGGCCGCCACGACGGGCTCCCGTCACCGCCCTGACCGCATGTCCCACACCCCGCTGACGCGGCGCGGCGAGCGTCCTGGCACGATGGCGCCATGCTCGCCCCGCGCCCCAGGTCCCTCGTCTGCGCGGCGGCCGTGGTGGCGCTGACTGGCGCCCTGGCCGCGTGCGGCGCGGGGTCCGGTGGCGGAGACCTCCTCGCGGTGGATCGCGCCGGTGACGTGCCGGACGCCAGGCTGCGGATCGTCGTCGAGGATCCCGGCCTCGTGCACTGCAACGGGAGTGCGGGAAAGCGGATGCCCGACCAGCTGCTGCTCGACGCCCGCGAGCTGCAGCGCGACCTCATCGAGCCGGCCACGGCGAACCTGGACCTGCCCGCGGCGCCGCAGTCGGTCCTGCAGTACGACATCGTCACCGCCGACGGCCGCGTCCGCTTCGCCGACAACTCGCGCGGGCCCGCGGTGCTCGATCGCGCCGCGTACTTCACCCGCCAGGTCTCCCAGCAGGTCTGCGGGCTGCCGCGCTGACCGCACGGCGGGGAGCTCCTCGCCGCCGCTCATCACGTTCGTAGGATCCTCACGGTGAGGAGGGGAGCCTGGGTCCTGCTCGGCGTGCTCGCAGCGCTGTGGGGCGCTTCGTACATGTTCATCAAGATCGGGCTCGACGGCGGGCTGTCCGCGGCCGCCGTCGTGTTCGTGCGCACCGCCCTCGCCGCGCTCGTGCTCGTGCCGGTCGCGCTGCACCGCGATGCGCTGGGCGCGCTGCGCGACCGCCGCGTCCTGCGCTGGGTCGTCTTCCTCGCGCTCGTCCAGGTCGTCGTCCCGTTCCTCCTCATCACCGTCGGCGAGCAGCACATCACGACCTCGCTGGCGGCGATCCTCGTGGCCAGCTCGCCGATCTTCACCGCGCTGATCGCGATGCGCTTCGACGCGGCGGAGCGGTCGGTCGGCTGGCGCGCGGTGGGCGTCGTGATCGGCATCGGCGGGGTCGCGCTGCTGTTCGGCGTCGACCTCACCGGTGGCACCGAGCAGGCCCTGGGCGGCCTGGCGATCCTCGTCGCCTCGCTCGGCTACGCGATCGGGCCGCTGACCTCCAAGCACCGCCTGCACGGGGTCCAGCCGGTGGCGATCGTCACCGCGACGATGGCGACCTCCGCGATCCTGCTGATCCCGGCGCTGCCGTTCACCGGCGTCGCGGACCACGCGCCCGACCTGGGCACGATCGCGGCGATGCTCGCGCTCGGCGTCGGCGGGACCGGGCTCGCGTTCCTGATCTTCTACACGCTGATCGCGGAGGTCGGACCGGCCCGCGCGTCGGTCGTCGCCTACATCGCGCCGGGCTTCTCGGTCGTCTACGGCGCGCTGCTGCTGGTCGAGCCGGTCGGGGCGGCGACGCTCGCCGGGCTCGGCCTGATCCTCGCCGGGTCCTACATCGGCGCGGAGGGGCGGCTGCCGTGGGCGGGGCGGCCGGTCGAGCCGGTCGGGGAGCTGGATGTCGGGCTGGGGGGCGAAGATCCGGCGCTCCTAGCCTCAGAGGGGCATGAGCGATGACGCACTCGACGCCCTTCACGCGCTGACCGGCAACCCGCAGGCCGGCTTCCGCGACCATCAGCGCGAGGCGATCGCCGACCTCGTCGAGGATCGCGCGCGTGTGCTCTGCGTGCAGCGCACCGGCTGGGGCAAGAGCGCGGTGTACTTCGTCGCGACGAAGCTGCTGCGCGACCAGGGCGCCGGGCCGGCGCTGATCGTCTCCCCGCTGCTGGCGCTGATGCGCAACCAGATCGCGGCGGCCGAGCGCCTCGGGCTGCGCGCGCACACGATCAACTCGACGAACCGCTCGGAGTGGGACGACGTCCGTCAGCTGCTGGCCGACGACGCGGTCGACCTGCTCCTGATCAGCCCCGAGCGGCTCAACAACCCCTCCTTCCGCCGCGAGCTGCTGCCGCTGTTCGCCCAGCGCGTCGGGCTGCTCGTGATCGACGAGGCGCACTGCGTGTCGGACTGGGGCCACGACTTCCGGCCCGACTACCGGCGCGTGCGCGACATGCTGGGCGCGCTGCCCGAGGGCGTGGCGGTGCTGTGCACGACGGCGACGGCCAACGACCGCGTGGTGGCCGATGTCCTCGAGCAGCTCGACGTCGGCCTGGACTCCGGGGGAGAGCAGCTGCGCACCTACCGCGGCCCGCTGGCGCGGACGTCGCTGCGGCTGGAGGTCGTCGACCTGCCCCAGCCCGCCGCGCGCCTGGCGTGGCTCGTCACGGTCCTGCCGGAGCTGGAAGGGTCGGGCATCGTCTACACGCTGACCAAGCGCGACGCGACGGCGGTGGCCGAGTTCCTGACCGCGCACGGGATCGTCGCCGAGGCCTACAGCGGCGAGCAGGAGAACGAGCAGCGCGTGGCCTCCGAGGAGCGGCTGCTGCGCGGCGAGGTCAAGGCGCTGGTCGCCACGAGCGCGCTGGGGATGGGCTACGACAAGCCCGACCTCGGCTTCGTCGTGCACTTCCAGGCACCGGGCTCGGTCATCTCCTACTACCAGCAGGTCGGCCGTGCGGGCCGCGGCGTGGACCACGCCGACGCGGTGCTGCTGCGCGGCGCCGAGGACCGGCGGATCCAGGACTTCTTCATCGAGCAGGCCTTCCCGGCGCGCGAACGCGCCGAGGAGGTGCTCAACCAGCTGGAGGCGGCGGGCGAGCAGGGACTCACGGCGCGCGAGCTGTCCAACGTCGTGAACCTCGGCATGGGCCGCCTGGACGCGATGCTGAAGGTGCTCGACGTCGAGGGCGCCGTCGACCGCGACGGCACACGTTGGCACCTCGTGCCGGGGCACGACTGGCGCTACGACGGCGACCGCTACGCGGCGGTGACCGAGCTGCGCCGCGCCGAGCAGGCCGCGATGGCCGCCTACGGCAGCGACGGACGCTGCCTGATGCGCACGCTGCAGGAGCAGCTGGACGATCCCGACCCGGCCGACTGCGGGCGCTGCGCCGTCTGCACCGCGCCGCGGTTCGCGCTCGACCTGGATCCGGCGCTCGTGCGCGCCGGGGCGCTGCACCTGCGCTCCCAGCCGCTGACCCTCGACGTGAAGAAGATGGCGCCCGACGCGGCGGGGGCGATGCGCCGCATCCCCGCCGGCGTGCTGCTGGAGCCGGGTCGGGCGCTGGCCCGGATCGGCGACGCCGGCTGGTGGCCGACCGTGGCCTCGGGGCTTGCGGCCGGACGGCTGGACGACGAGACGCTCGACGGGCTCGCCGACCTCGTGCGCACCTGGGGGATCAGGCCCGCCTGGCTGACCTGGATCCCGTCGCGCACGAACGAGGCCGC
>JAOPZL010000018.1 GCA_025964175.1 Solirubrobacterales bacterium | reverse complement strand
GCGCTCCTCCACCGGCACGTAGTCGATGTCGTAGCCGAAGTAGCGCGGTCCGGCCAGCTCCAGTCCCGCCGCCGAGCGCCAGCGCGGGTCGCACGGCGCGCCCACGACGGTCACGCGGAACCCGTAGCGCAGCGACTCGGTGGTGATCGGCTCCCCGGAGTCGGTGTCGAACACCATGATGAGGTCGGGCGTGGAGGCGGCCACGCCGTCGCCCTCCGCCACCAGGTGCTCGTTCTGGCTGCGGACGGTGAACGTCCGTCCCACGTCGGGGCCCAGCCCCTCCATGCGCGCCTCCAGCTTGGCGAAGCCGCCTTCGGTGCGCCGCTCGACGTCGACGATCTTGCCGGTGAAGAGCCGGAAGCCGCCCAGCCGCTCGCGCACGGCGTCGACCGGGTCGCCGTGCGCGGCCCGCGTCTCGCGCACGATCCGCCCCAGCTCCTGGCTGAGGCCCAGCGTGCCGACGACGGTCGCCTCCTTGACCTGGCGCCCGGTCATGGCGAACAGCGTGATCATCGCGGAGGCGCCCATGTCGATCACCACGGAGCGGGCGAAGCGCTCGGTCCAGTGGTTGTCGATGGTCGTCATCAGCACGGCGTTGCCCTTCTCGTCGGCCATCGCCATCGGCGTGGCCGAGATGCCGTACATGGTCGGGATGACCATCTGCAGCTCGGGGAACGCGCGGCCCATGAGGTCGGCGTCGATCACCGGCAGCCCCCGCCGCGCCGCCACCACGAACGGGAAGACCGAGTTGACCCCGCCCACCTCGGCCGGGATCGTGTGGGTCATCGGCCGGCCCAGGTGGGCAGCGACCGCGTCGACGGCGGACAGGATCTCGTCGCCCGAGACGAGCTTCTCGACCATGACCGTCGGCGCGCCCATCATGGCCACCGGGATGGCGAGCGCGTCGTCGTCGACCTCGTCGACATCGACGATCGTCACCGGCCCGTACTCGCGGATCGCCTGCTGGGCCAACAGCTTCCCGATGTACGGGTCGCCGCCACCGCCGGTGCCGAGGATCGCCGCGCCGACCGCCAGGTCGTCGAGGTCCTGCTCATCGATGTGCCGCACCGCTCACCCTCTCCAGCTCGAGATCGCCGATCGCCTTCACCTTGATGCGGGTGGCGTTGCCGGGCAGGTACGCCAGGCCCACCTCCTCCACGTCGACGACGCGGACGCTGGAGGCGGTCGCGCCGGCCGCCACCGCCTTCGCGACCGCCTCGGCCTTGGCCTGGTCCAGCGCGTCGTCGCGCGACGTCGAGCCCAGCGAGAAGACCTTCTCGACCTCGCCGCCCACCTGCGCGATCGCGGCGCCGATGGCGTTGGCGACGCCGAAGTGGTCGGGCCGGATGACGCGCGAGGCGCCCTCCAGCGTGTCGCGCAGCAGCACGCTGCCGCCGCCGACGAGGACGACGGGCACCGGCGCGGCGCTCGTCTTCATGCGGTCGACCGCATCGGCGATCTGCTTCTGCGCCCACGCCAGCCCGGCGCGCACGACGGAGGGGTCGAGCCCGGCCACCGCCGAGGCGTCGCCGAACGTCGCGCGCCCGTCGGCCACCGCCAGGTCGGTGGCGGTCAGCGTCTCGCCGCCGAAGACGCGCGCGAGCTCGGTGAGCCGATACCCCACCGACTCCGGCCCCACCGTCGTCTGCTCGCCGCGGGCGTCGACGAGCGAGCCGCCGCCGATGCCCAGCGAGAGCACGTCGGGCATGCGGAAGTTCGTCCGCACGCCGCCGACGTCGACCGACACCGAGGCCTCCCGCGGGAAGCCCTGGTGCAGCACGCCGATGTCGGCGGTGGTGCCGCCGATGTCGACCACGGCGCAGTCCTGCTCGCCCGACAGGAACGCCGCGCCGCGCATCGAGTTCGTCGGCCCGGAGGCGAACGTCGCGACCGGGTAGCGCTCGGCGAAGTCGACGGTCATCAGCGTGCCGTCGTTCTGGCTGAGGTAGACCGGCGCGTCGATGGCGAACTCGGCCAGGGCCGCGTGGAAGGCGGCGACGATGTGCGTCGCCAGCCCGCGCAGGCAGGCGTTCATGATCGTCGCGTTCTCGCGCTCGAGCAGCCCCATCCGCCCGAGCTCGTGCGAGAGGCTGATCGGCATGCCGGGCAGCTCGGCGGCGAGGATCTCCGCCGCCTGCTGCTCGAAGTCGGCGTTGACGGGCGAGAAGACCGCCGACACCGCGATCGAGCCCAGGCCGCGCCGCGCGATGTCCTCGGCGGCGCGCTTGATCTCGTCGGGCTGCAGCCGCGCGATCTCGCGCCCGTCGAACTCGTGCCCGCCGTGGCAGACGTAGCCGTGGCCGGAGATCGCCTCCTTCAGCCGCGCCGGCCAGTCGACCATCGGCGGGAGCGAGCGCCCGGCCGGCAGCCCCAGGCGGATCGCGGCGGTGGGGACCAGCCGCTTGCCCTCCACGAACGCGTTGGTGAAGTGCGTGGTCCCGATCATCACCGCCTGGATCTGCTCGGGGGAGACGCCGCCGTTGGCGACGAGGGAGCGCAGCGCCGCCAGGATGCCGCTCGTGACGTCGTCGGTCGTCGCCGTCTTGACCTCGGCCAGCACGCGCGGGCCGTCCATGAGGACGGCGTCGGTGTTCGTGCCGCCGACGTCGATTCCGATGCGCATCGGCGCTACGCCGTCGCGCGCTCGAACGCGAGGTCGTAGCCGGGCGTCGCCTTGTCGCGCGGGCGCGCGTAGGTCCGGCTTGACGGGGCGAGGCCGAGGTCGACCAGCGCCTCGGCGATCTTGAACGCCGTCACGACCGGGTCGATGACCGGGATGCCCTCGTAGCCGCGTGCCTCGAGGCGCTCGCGCAGGGCGTCGGCGCACCCGCGCATGCCGGTGCAGCCGAACACGATCGCGTGGGCGCCGTCCTCCTCGATCGCCTTGATCGACTCCTCCTCCAGCGCGTCCATCATCCGCCCCTCGTCCTCGAGCTCCAGCACGGGGATGTCGACCGAGCGCACCGAGGCGAGCTTCCCGTCGAGGCCGTACTTGGTGGCCAGGTCCTCGAGCATCGGGATGACCGAGTCCAGCACGGTGACGACGGAGAACGAGTGCGCGAGCAGCGCGGCGACGTGCATCGACGTGTGCGCCGGGCCGAGCACGGGGATCGAGGTGACCTCGCGTCCCGCGCCCATGCCGGGATCGCCCATGCAGTCGATGACGACCGCGTCGGCACCGCCGCGCTCGGCCTCGAGGATCTTCGCGATCGTGTCGGGCAGCGCGATCGCCTCGTCGAACTCCGACTCGATCGACGCGGGTCCGACGTCCAGCTCGGAGTGCCCGACCTCGGTGTCGCTTCGCGCGATGGACGCGAAGTGGGCGGCCTTGGTGAAGCCGTGTGTGGTGATGGGGGTGACGACGTGAACGCGCATGAGCCCTTCCCTCCGGGTTAGTAGATGACCTCGGTGGTGATCGCGACGATGACCGCGGGCGTGTCGCCCGGGTTGCGCACGAGGTGCGGGTAGCTGCCGGGCCAGGTCGCGCAATCGCCCTCCCTGAACCGGTACTCCTGGCCGTCGAACTCGAGGACGACCTCGCCCTGGACCACGAAGCAGACGTCGAAGCCCGCGTGGGTCAGCGGCGTCTGGAACGACGAATGCGGCGCGAAGGTGGCGGCGAACAGCTCCAACCCCGTCCCGGGGATCCGGAATGCGACGTAGCTGATGCCGCCGCCGCGGTCGACCACGATGCGATTGGCGCCCTCGATCACCTGCGGCGCCGTGCGCCGGGCCGAGTAGCCCAGCAGCGAGCCGAGGTCGTGGCCGAAGACGGCGGCCAGCCGCGCCAGGCGGCGCACGGAGATGTCGGACTGCCCGCGCTCGACCTCTGACAGGAACGAGGTCGACAGCCCGCTCTCCTTGGCCAGCTGGCCGAGCGACATGCCGTGCTGCTTGCGCAGGTTCTTGACCACGCTGCCGACGTCGGGCACGGTCTCGTCGCCGCGCACCGGCTGGCCGAGGACCGACTCGGGGTGGACGTCCGGGGTCTCGCCCGGATCGTCGCCTAGGCGCGAGTCCGGCGCGCCCATGCGTCCACCGCCACGGCCATCAGGATGATGGCGCCCTGGAGGATCTGCTGGTAGATGGGGTTCACGCCCAGAAGGTTGAACCCATTGCCGATCAGCGCAAGCAGGAGCACCCCGAGCACCGAGCGCCAGATCGCGCCCTCGCCGCCCATGATCGAGGTGCCGCCGATGACGATCGCGGCGATGACCGACAACTCGATGCCCGTTCCCGCATCGGCCTGCGAGCTGGAGACGCGGGAGGTGACGATCACGCCGGCCAGCCCGGCCGACATGCCCGACACCGCGTAGGTGATCGTGCGGATCACGCCGACGCTGATGCCCGACAGGCGCGCCGCGTCGGCGTTGCCGCCGGCGGCGTAGACGTGGCGGCCGAAGGTCGTGCGGGCGAGCAGGAAGCCGCAGGCGAGCGCGAACACCAGCCAGATGACGATCGACCACTTGACGTCCAGGACGGCGACGCCGCGGCCCAGCGTCGAGAACGACCTGTTCGTCACCGAGACGAGGAAGCCCCCGGTGATCACGAGCGCGATGCCGCGGATGATGATCGAGGAGGCGAGCGTGGCCATGAACGGGTTGACGCGCCCGACCGTGACCAGCAGGCCGTTGACGGCCCCGAGGACGAGCCCGGCCAGCATGCCGAGCACGAGCGCGAACCCGGGATCGACGTACTTGGCCATCGACGCGGCGATCACGCCGGTGATGGCGAAGATCGCGCCGACCGACAGGTCGAAGCCGCCGGCGATGATGACCAGCGTTCCGCCGCACGCCATCAGGCCCACGGCCGCCGACTGGTCCAGCACGTTGAGCAGGTTGCGCTGGGTCAGGAAGACGTCGCTCGTGGCGGTCAGCGTCACGAACAGCGCGACGAAGCTCATGACGATGCCGTAGTCGCGCACGACGGACAGCCGCTGGCCGCCGCGCGCCCGCCCGATCGCGAGCGCCGATGCCACGCTCATGACGCCACCGCCCCGGTCGCGAACGCCGCGTGCAGGACGTCGTCCTCGGTTGCCAGGTCGCCGTTCAGCTCCTCCACGAGCTCACCACCTCTCAAGACGAGCACTCGATGGGCGAGTCCCAGGACCTCCTCCACCTCGGAGGAGATCAGGACGACGGCCATGCCCTCGGCCGCCAGCGACTGGATCAGCTCGTAGATCGTTCGCTTCGCCCCCACATCCACGCCGCGCGTCGGCTCGTCGGCCAGCAGCACCCGCGGACGGTGGAACAGCCACTTGGCGAACAGCACCTTCTGCTGGTTGCCCCCCGACAGGGTCGAGATCCAGGCCCCGAGCCGCTCGGCCCGCACGTCGACGCGCTCGGTCATCTCGGTCACGCGCCGGCGCTCGGCCGGCGAGGCCAGGACCCCGCCGTGGCTGACGTCGCCGAGGTGCGCGAGCGAGACGTTGCGCACGATCGAGTGGTGCATGTGCAGCCCTTGGTCCTTGCGCGACTCGGGAAGCATGGCGATGCCGGCGCGGATCGCCCCGCGCGGGGAGCGGACCTTCAGCACGCGGCCGTCGAGGCGCACCTCGCCGCGGTCGTAGCGATCGGCGCCGAACAGGGCGCGCGCGACCTCGGTGCGTCCGGAGCCGATCAGCCCGGCCAGGCCGACGATCTCGCCGGCGCGCACGTCGAAGGAGATGCCGTCGATGGCGCCGGCCCGCGAGAGGTCGCGCACCGACAGCACCACCGGCGCGCCCTCGCCGGGCGCGGGCGCCTTGGGCGGGAAGGCGACCTCCATCGGCTGGCCGAGCATCGCCGTGACGAGGCTGTCGGGCGTCTCCTCGGCGGCCGGGCCGGTGCGGATCAGCCGCCCGTCGCGCAGCACGGTCACGGTGTCGCACAGCGCCAGGACCTCGCGCAGGAAGTGTGAGACGAAGACGATCGTCGTGCCCTGCGCGCGCAGCCCGCGCACGACGGAGAAGAGCCGCTCGGACTCGTCGGCGGTCAGCGCCGCGGTCGGCTCGTCCATGACGATGAGCCGGGCGTTGCGGGCCAGCGCACGCAGGATCTCGACCTTCTGCTGGTCGGCGACGCGCAGGCCGCCCACCACCTGGTCGGCCGGCAGGTCGAAGCCGGCGCGCTCGCACAGCTCGGCGTAGCGCGCGCGCATGCTCGACGGGGTGACGATGCGGCGGCGGTTGTGCTCGCTGCCCAGGAAGACGTTGTCGAGCACGGAGCGCTGCGGGACGAGCATCAGCTCCTGGGCGATCGTGGTCACCCCGTCGGCGAGCGCGTCGCTGGGGGAGTGGTAGCGCACCTCGCGCCCCTCGACCAGCATCGTGCCGTCGTCGGCGGGGTGCAGGCCGGCGATGATCTTGCCCAGCGTCGACTTGCCGGCGCCGTTCTCGCCGACCAGCGCGTGGATCGAGGCCGGCGCGATGGCGAGGTCGATGTCGCTCAGCGCCTCGACGCCGCCGAAGCGCTTGCTCACCCCGCGCAGCTCGACGTGCGGCGTCTGGCTCATGCGTACCGCCGATCGACGGCCAGCGGCTCCAGCGCCGCCACCATTCGATCCTCGAGGACGAGCGGCGTCAGCGCGTCCGCGGTGGCCGGCGCCAGCGTGATGCCGAGCATGCCGTGGCCGGTGGCCACGAACACGCCGGGCGCGCCGGGGACGCGGCCGATGATCGGCAGCGCGTCGGGCAGCAGCTGGCGCAGCCCGGCCCACGGCGTGCCCTCGTTGCCGGAGAAGCCCTCGAGGTAGCGCCCGGCCGCCTCGACGATGGCGGCGATCCGGCGCGGGTCCAGGCGGAGGTCCTCGCCGGCGAACTCCAGCGTGCCGGACAGGCGCAGGCTCCCGTGGAACGGGCTGACGCCGACCTTGGCCTCCTGCAGCATGAGCGCGTGACGGGGCCCGCCCCCGCGCATGGGGACGGTGACGCTGTAGCCCTTGGCCGCCTCGAGCGGGACGCGGGCGCCCAGCCCCTCCAGCAGTCCGCGCGACCAGATGCCGGCGGCGACGACGACCCGGTCGGCATCGACCGGGCCCGTGCTCGTGCGCAGCCGCCAGCCGCCGCCGGTGGCCGACATGCCCTCGACGGACACGCCGTCGCGGATCTCCACCCCGGCCTCGCCCAGCCAGCGCAGCAGCCCGGCGGTGAGGGTCTGCGGCTGCACGTGGCGCTCCTCGCCGGCGTAGACGCCTCCGGCCACCGCGCCGCTGAGCGCCGGCTCCAGCACCCGGGCCGCCCGGCTGTCGAGCAGCTCCAGGCGCCCCGGATAGCCGAGGGTGGCGAGCTGCGAGAGCAGCTCCCACTCCTCGGCGACGTGCGCGTCGTCGAGCGCGACGAAGACGAGCCCGGACTCGTGCATCTCGAAGTCCACGCCCGCGTCGCGGAACGCGTCGAACAGCCGCAGCGTCGGCTCGTTGAGCGCCAGCACCGCGCGCGCCCCCGCCTCGTAGCGCGCCGGCGTGGTGTTGCGCGCGAAGCGCAACAGCCAGGCCAGGAACGCGCGGTCCAGCCGGGGGCGGACGAGCAGCGGGCTCTTCGGGTCGAGCATCCAGCGCAGCGCCTGGCGGATCACGCCCGGCGCGGCCAGCGGCGCCGAGAGCGACGGCGTGATCCAACCGCCGTTGCCCAGCGACGTCGCCTGGCCGCAGACGCCGCGGTCCAGGACCGTGACCTCGGCGCCCGCCTGGCGCAGGCTGAACGCGCAGCTCAGCCCGATGACGCCGCCGCCGACGACGACGACGTGCGCGGCGCTAGCCGTTGTACTCACCCGTGAATCCCTTGCCCTCGGGCGTGTTCAGGGTCTCCTTCGTCGCCACCTTGCCGATCGGGCTCAGCGTCAGCGAGTCCACCGAGGAGGGCACGGTCTCGCCGCGCGTCGCCTTGATCGCGAGCTCGGCGGCCTTCTTGCCCTCGGAGCCGGGGACCGCGACCGGGTCGGCCAGGATCGTGCCGTCGCGCACCCACTTCACACCCTCGACGGTGGTCCCGTCGCCGATCAGCTTGATCTTCCCCGACAGGCCGCGGTCCTCGACCGCGCGGATGATGCCCGTCATCATCTGGTCGCCGCTGGTGGCGAAGACGTCGACGTTCTTGTTGGCCTGCAGGACGTCGGTGGACGCCTTGAACGCCGGGTCGGCGAGGTAGCCGCCCTCGGCCGAGGCGACGAGCTTGACGTTGGGCGCCGCGGAGACGACCTTCTTGAGCGCGTCGAGGCGGATCTTCTCGGTCGCCTGCTTGAAGCTGCCCGGCATGTAGACCGTCGTACACGGGTCGATGCCCTCGCAGGCCTTGACGATCTCCTCGCCCAGGAGCTGCCCGTTGACGCTCAGGCGCTGCGCCACGACGGAGGTCATGCCATCGATCTGCGGCTCGATCGAGTCGATGTCGGGCCCGATGTTGTTGAAGACGGCGACGAGCTTGATGTCGGCGTCGACCGCCTGCTGGGCGACGTCGGTGAGCACGGTGCCGTTGACCGGCAGCACGATGAACGCGTCGTACTTCCCGGTGGTGATCGCGTCCTGCATCTGGCTGATCTGCTTGTTCTGGTCGAAGCCCGCGTCGAACGAGGTGACCTTGGCGTTGTCCGTCCCGGCGACCTTCTCGATCGCCTTCAGCACCGAGGCGGTGTACGCGTTGGCGGCCACCGCGTTGAAGAAGGCGATGTTGACCTGCTTCTGATCGCCGCCGGTGGTCGATGCGGCGGCGGCGGTGCCCGTCGAGGCGGCGGTGTCACCGCCGGAGGAACTGCTGCCACAGCCTGCGATGCCGAAGGCACCAAGGGCGGCGGCGGTGAAGAAGACGGCGGCACGTCGTGTGGTCATGCGGGTCCCCTCTCGAGCCGGTTCCGGAATCCGTCCGGTGCGGGTCATGCAGGTAGGGCGGTGTGCAGGAAGCGCAGGAAGTTGCCCGAGCACACGGCGTCCAGCGCGCGCTCGTCGTAGCCGCGTCGGCGCAGCGCGCCGACCAGGTTCGGGTAGTCCTCGGGGCCGGCGAGCCCGTCGAGCGCGGCGTCCATGGCCATGCCGTCGGGCAGAAGGGCGTCGGGCGGGCCGATGTAGCCGAGCGCGCGCACGACCTGGCGGCAGAAGTCCCCGCCGAGGCCCACGTGGTCGATGCCCATGACCTCGATCGCGTGGTCGAGGTGGTCGATGGCGCGGTCGATCGACGCCGCCTGCCGGTCGATGACCAGCGGGTGGAGCATCAGCCCCAGCACGCCGCCGCGCTGCGCCAGCGCCCGCAGCTGGTCGTCGGACAGGTTGCGCGGGTGGTCGAGATGGGCGCGGCAGGCCGCGTGGCTGACCACGACGGCCGGCGCCGCGTCGTCCTCGAGCACGTCCCAGAACGTGCGCTCGGAGGCGTGGGCGAGGTCGAGCACGATCCCCAGCTCGGCGCACCGCCCGACGAGCTCGCGGCCGAGCCGGCTCAGCCCGCCCGCGCCGGACTCCGCCGCCCCGTCGGCGAACGGGTTGCGCCGGTTCCAGGTCAGGCTCAGCATGCGCACGCCGAGCTCCCACATGATCTCGATGAGGCCCGGGTCGTAACCCAGCGGCTCGGCGCCCTCCATCGACAGCATCAGCCCGATGCGCCCGCTCTGCGCGGCCTGCGTCAGGTCGGCGCGCGTGCGTACCGCGACCACGTCGCCGGGGTTCTCGCGCACCGCGCGGTTGAAGGCGGCGACCTGCCCGAGCATCTCGGGCAGCGCCCCCTCGGGCAGGCGGTCCAGGTCGCAGAACGTGGGGCACACCTGCAGGGTCACGCCGCCCTCGCGCAGCGGCCCGAGCCAGTGGGTGGCGAACGGCGCCTCCTGCCCGAGGCGCCC
This sequence comes from Solirubrobacterales bacterium, assembly GCA_025964175.1. Lineage (GTDB taxonomy): Bacteria > Actinomycetota > Thermoleophilia > Solirubrobacterales > Solirubrobacteraceae > Capillimicrobium. Next base: position 12,808 of record JAOPZL010000018.1, on the reverse strand, counting down.
GCGGAAGACGAGCTCGAGCAGCAGGTCGTTGTGCGCGTCGGCGATCGCGCTCAACGCGCTGCCCGTCGCTGGGTGCGCAGCGCGTCGGTGGCCGCGGCGTCGACCGCGCCGTCGTCGGTCAGGACGACGCCGTAGTCGTCTCTCGCGCTCGCGCGCGAGACGTACTCCTCGCGGACGTCGTGCGCCACCGCGGCCGGATCGCGGTTCAGCGGGTCGCCGTAGCCGGCGCCGCCGGCGGGGGCCAGGCGGATCACGTCGCCGGCGACCACATGGATGTCGGAGACCTTGCCCATGCGCCGCTCGCGCTCGGTGCCCGGGAAGGCGATCACCGCGTTGCGCTGCGGCGGCGACTGCCCGCCGGCCACGCCGAGCACCGTCGAGGCATGCGTCTTGTCGGCGATCGCCACCGCGAGCCCGTCGGAGAGCAGCTCCCAGTCCTGGCGGGCGGCCAGGCCGCCGCGGAACTCGCCCGGTCCGCCGGAGTCCTGAACGAGCTCGAAGGAGGTCTTGAGCACCGGCATGCGGGTCTCCAGCACCTCCAGCGGCGGCACCTCGCAGCCCGCCTCGACCGGGTGGATCAGCGCGTTCATCCCGTCGGCGCCGGCGATGGCGCCGTGGCCGATCCCGCCGAGGTCGAAGAAGAACGTCCAGTTGCCGGTCTTGGGCCGGCGCAGGTAGGCCAGCACGGCGACGAGGTCGCCGCCGTTCTGGGCCGGCATCTGCTCGGGCACCGCCTGCGAGAGCGCGTGGACGATCATGTCGCTCAGGCGGATCGAGGTGTAGGCGCCGAGGAAGGTCGGCGCCGGCGGGCGGGGATGGAAGATCGACCCCTCGGGGGCGATCACCTTGAGCACGCGGCTCTCGCCCGCGCTCGCGGGCAGCATCGGCGTCGTGATGCGCTTCAGCGCGAAGCGGCACGTCGACAGCGTGTAGCCCATCGGGCAGTTCATCGGGCCGAGCTGCTCGCCGGCCGAGCCGGTCGTGTCGACGGTCACCTCGCTGCCGGCGATCGTCACCTCGCAGCGCAGCGGGATCGGTGTCGTCTCGATGCCGTTGTCGTCGAGCAGGTCCTCGACGACGTAGGTCCCGTCGGGGATGCGCTCGATCGCCGCCCGCGCCATCCGCTCGCCGTGATCGAGGACCTGGGCGGTCGTCGCCCGGTACAGCTCGGGGCCGTACTTGCGCACGACGGCCTGGACCTTGCGCGTGCAGGCCGCCACCGAGCTGGCACCGGCGAGGATCGAGCCGACGGTCTCGTGGGGGAGTCGCGAGTTCGCGCGGACGATGCGCAGCAGCTCCTCGTTGAGCTCGCCCTCCTTGTAGAGCTTGATCGCCGGGAAGAGCGTGCCCTCCTGCCAGATGTCGGTCGAGTCGGTGGGGTAGGGGCCCTTGGCGCCGACATCGCCCATGTGGCCGCGCAGCGCGCTGTAGCCGATCAGCTCGCCGTCGAAGAAGATCGGCTGGATGAGCGCCGCGTCGGCGGGCTGGCCGGCGGTCAGGTACGGGTGGTTGTTGAGGATGATGTCGCCGGGGCGCAGCGCCGCCTCGCCGCCGAGCTCGGCGACCGAGTCGGCCACCGCGCCGTCGAGCGAGCCGATGAAGACCGGGATGCCGGGCGCGTCGCAGATCAGGTTGACGTCGCGGTCGAACAGCGACATCCCGAAGTCGTTGAACTCGTAGAGGATCGGGAGCATCGCCGTCCGCTTGAAGATCGTGTACATCTCGCGGACGGCGGAGGCGAGCCCGTTGCGGATGACCGCGAAGGTCACCGGGTCGAGGTCGACCTGCGTTGGGGTGCTCATCGCCGCTCCTGGTTCGTGATGACGAGATTGCCGACCGCGTCGACCTCGGCCGTCCAGCCCGGCGGGACGAGGGTCGTCGCCGTCGGCTCCTCGACGATGGCCGGGCCGGAGACCGCGTCCGTGGCCCCGAGCCGCTCGCGCTCGTAGACCGCCCAGTGGAACGCGCCGCCGCTCTCGCGGTGCAGCGCCGGCCGGGTGCCCTTGCGCGCTCCCTCGACGTCGCCGCCGGGCGCGATCTCCGCCGTGCGGGGCTTGTCCATCTCGCCGACGGCGCGCACGCGGTAGGTGACGACCTCGACCGCATCCCCGGTCGTGTAGCCGTAGGTCACCTGGTGCTGCTGGTCGAAGCGCGCCCGCAGGGCCGCCGGGTCGTCGGTCGCCTCGTCGCTGGCGATCGCGATGTTCAGCGTGTGCTCCTGGTTCTCGTAGCGCATGTCCAGCGAGCGCAGCAGCCGGCGACGCGCGGGCTCGACGCCCTGGCGCTCCAGCGACTGCCCCGCCTTGGCCTCGAGCTCCCCGAAGACCGCGGCCGGCCCGGATGCCTCGAGCTCTTCGAGGGTCGTCGGGCGGGTCCGCGCGACGTCGAAGACGATGTCGAGCGTGAGCATGCCCCAGGCCGAGAAGGTGGCCGGCGAGCGCGGGATGATGACCTTGGGGATGTCCAGCCGGGAAGCCAGCGGACAGGCGACCAGCGACCCGCCGCCACCGTAGGCCAGCAGCGCGAAGTCGCGCGGGTCGTGGCCCTTGCCGATCGTGATCTCCTCCAGCGTGGCCGCCATCTTGGCCTCGACGAGGGCGACGATCCCGCTGGCCGCCTCGTCGGGGTCCAGGCCCAGCGGGGCCGCGATCCGCTCGGCGATGCCGTCGCGGGCGGCCTCGGTGTCGAGGGCGATCTCGCCGCCGAGGAAGTACTCGGGGTCGAGCAGCCCCGTGGCCAGCGCCGCGTCGGTGAAGGTCGGCTCGGTGCCGCCCTTGCCGTAGCAGATGGGGCCGGGCTCGGCGCCCGCGCTCTGCGGCCCGACGTTGAGCGCGCCGCCGTCGTCGATCCAGGCGATCGAGCCGCCGCCCGCACCGATCGCGGTGAGGTCGACGACCGGCACGAGCAGCGGAAAGCCCTCGACGCGGGTCGTCGCGCTCAGCGACGGCTGTCCGTCGATGACCAGGGCGGCGTCGAGGCTGGTGCCGCCCATGTCGATCGTGATCAGGTTGTCGATGCCCATCGAGCGCGCCAGTGTGGCGGCGCCCATGACGCCGGACGCGGGGCCCGAGATCAGCGTGCGCACCGACTCGTCCTTGGCCTCGGCGGCCGACATGACGCCGCCGTCGCAGCGTGTGACGAGGAACTCGCCGCCGAAGCCGCCACCCACGAGGCTGGCCTCGAGGTTGCCCAGGTAGGCCGCCATGCGCGGCTTGATCGAGGCGTTGACCGCGGCGGTCATCGAGCGCTCCCATTCGCGGTACTCCTGCGTGAGCTGATGCGAGAGCGTCGCGTCGATCTGCGGGTAGTGCTCGCGCAGGATCGCCCCGACGCGCTGCTCGTGCGCGGGGTGGGCGTAGGAGTGCAGGAAGCAGACCGCGATCGACTCGACGCCCGCGGCGACGAGCCCGTCGATCGCCTGGCGCGCGGCCGCCTCGTCCAGGGCGGTGAGGATCTCGCCGTCGGCGCGGACGCGCTCGGGCACCTCGCGGCGCAGCGACCGGGGGATGAAGGGGGCCGGCTGGTCCCAGTGCAGCCGGTACATCGGCCACTGGAGGCGGCCGATCTCCAGCACGTCGCGGAACCCGGCGCTGGTGATGAGGCCGACCTTCGCCCCCTTGCGCTCGAGCAGGGTGTTGATCCCGAGCGTCGTGCCGTGGAAGAAGAACCGCGCGTCGGGCAACGACAGCCCGACCTTGCCGATCGCGCTCAGCACGCCCTCCGATGGCGCCTGCGGCGTCGTCGGCGACTTCGTCAGCTGGACGTCCCCGGTGCTCGGATCGAGCAGCACCAGATCGGTGAACGTCCCGCCGACATCGACAGCGAAGACTTCCCTCATCCGCTTCTCCCCTCGTACTCAGCCACAGGGGGCCTGAGTGGGTGGTCGCCGGTATTCTGGTACCTGGTCTGATATTTCGTCAAGTGCGGACTCGTACAAAGTCCTCGGACCGCCGGTCCAACCCCGCCTAGGCATTCAGTTCCCGCGGTTGCGGATCCGGCGCAACCAGCCGGCTGGCCGCGCCAATCCGAACGACGTGCAGTATCGTCACCTTTTCGGCCGGTTAGGAGCACGCATGGATGCAGCACCCCGCAGGGCCGCACGGATCGCGCTGGCCGCTTCGACTGTCGCGGTTCTCGCCGGCATCGTCGCGCCGAGCGCCATGGCTGACACCTGGAGGATCATCCAGACGGTCTCCAACAAGTCCCCGTACGAGATGCGCCTCGTCGCGACGACGACGACGGAGATGACGAGGATCTCCGACAAGCCCGCGGCGAAGATCGCGCCCGGCCAGAGCGACCAGATGAAGGTCGACAACGGGATACCCGGGCACGGCGTCGCGGTGGTCACCGCCTACGACCTGTTCGACGTGCGCAAGGGCCCTGACGCCTACAAGGGCATGGTGCTCGTGCGCTCGGGCATCGACTGTCAGTGGCGGGTGACGGTGAAGAGCCTGCCGATGTGCATGGACTACTCGCGCTACAACCGCGCCGACGTCGACTCGGGCGGAGCGGTCAACGTGAGCTGGTACAACAACGGCGGAAAGCCCGGCGACGGCTTCTACACCCAGACCGACGTCACGTCGGGCAAGCAGTCGGGCAGCTCCAGCGCGGAGCAGGATTCCGACGACAGCCCTCCGGAGGGAGCGGTCAGCGAGGACGGGGACACTCCCAACGCGATCAACTGGAAGGCGTCGGCGACCGTCCTCAACCACTCGGACTACGTGCTGCGCAAGCGTTCGCAGTGGAACTCCGAGAAGAGCCAATTCGACCCCGGCCTCCCGGACACCATCGGCCGCCGCTCCTACGGCACGGGCGCCATCTCCAACTCGACGCTGATGCACGGGCCGCAGGCCGTCGTCATGTACGACCTGATCGATCCCGCGACGAACGAGTACCGCGCCTCCGTCCTGACGATCGCCGGTGTCAACTGCACCGTGATCGTGCCCAAGATCGGCTGCGTGGACCACGGCAACCTCGGGGAGATCGTCGCGGGCGGCTCCAAGCGCGTGAGCGGCAAGGTCACCCTGGACACGAGCGATTCTCCGACGAACCTCCGGGTGACGTTCGACTTCACCCAGACGGGACTCGACACCGGTGCGCTCCCCGGTGAGGGCCACCGCCGCGCCGACGACAGCAACGACGGCAACGACGACGACGGTCCGGACGACGACCGCACCTTCGGCTGACCGGAGAATCGAGGGTGGGCGCCGCCGCTGGGCGGCGGCGCTCAGCCCGCCGCGTCAGGTTCCGGCGCGGTCCTCCAACCCCACGGCGGTCCGCAGTTCGCCGGCGCGCTCGCCGAGCTGGGGGTCGGAGGTCGCGTGCGAGTCCATGAGGTCGGCCAGCGCGGCGGCGATCGTGTTCAGCTTCTCCTGCGCCGCGTTCGCGTCGCGGCGCGCGGCGTTCTCGAGCAGGGCGACGAGCAGCAGCGTGACGACGCTCGTGATGGTGTGGATCACGACCTGCCACGCCTTCGTGTCTCCGTGGAAGAGGGGGTAGGAGGCGAGCCAGCCGACGATCACGACCGCGCACACCGCGAAGAACGGCGCCCGGCTGACCTGAGCGTGAGCCGTCTCGACGAACTGGTCGAAGCGGCTCGCCTGTTGCTGGGCCTTCTGGTCACGGGTCATGGGCGCGGCAGGCTACTCAGGCAGACCCGCTTGGCGCTTTGACCCTGCATAGCGGGGCTGAAGCGCCAAGCCGCCGTCAGTGACGATAGGGAGGGCAACGTCAGCATCAGGACGACGGGGTTCACGCCGACATGACTACATCGGCGTGCAGGGGTAACAGGGGAGGATGCCGCGCTTCCTCAGTCTGATCCTCGCCGTCCTGGTGACCGCCGTGCTCGCCCCGCTCACCACGTCCACGGTCGCCACCGCCGCGTCGGGGGTCCCCGACACGCTCCAGGCCCGCTTCGGCGCCGCTCGCGGGTTGGGCGGCGGTTCCCTGTCGGCCCGCCGCGGCACCTACGGGCGTGCCCGCTACCCGGCCCGCTCGGGCTACGGCTATCGCCGCCGGGGCAGCGGCTTCGGTTCCACCCTCCTGAAGGGGCTGGGCATCGCCTACCTGGCGCACATGCTGTTCGGGTGGGGGTCCGGCGGCGGCAGCCCGATCCCGCTCCTGCTGATCCTCGCCTTCCTCGCCTGGATGGTCACGCGGCGCCGGCGCCGTCCCTCGTGGTGAACGCGGCGCGCGACGGGCCGTGGCCGGCCCGCGTCAGGGCACGGCGGAACGCCGTTTTGAGCTGCGGGTGCTCCCACGCACCGTCGACGACGGCTTCGACCTGGACGTGGGCGACATCGCCGTCGAGGCTCAGGGTGGCGATCTGGTTGGCGTAGGCGGGACGGTCCACGATCCGCCAGTCCAATGGGAGCGGGCGAACCCGCGCGGCTCGGGCGAGGCGGCGGCCCAGCCGTGCGGCGATGCGCGAGTGGCCGAACGCGATCACGGCCCGCTCGTGCGGTGCCAGCTCCTTGCGAAAGGCCGAGCACACGACCTGCCAGACCGGACTGTGGGGCCCGCCCTGCGCCGGGAACCCGACCTCGGCCGAATAGCAGTGGTGAACGTCGCCGGAGAGCATCACGACCGACGCCGGCGCCGGGCCCTCGCGGCCGTGGGCGACGTCATCGATCAGCTGTGCAAAACGCTCGTGGGTGTGATGGAAGGAGGCCCAGTGGTCCATGACGGCCAGACGCCGCACCTTCTCTCCGAGTCGCGCCGCGACCCTGCCCCAGGCGCCGTCGGTCACCGCCTCGTCCCAGGCCTCGACGTGGTGCAGCCCGGGGGCGAGCAGGAACGGGACCGAGCTGGCCAGCAGCAGGTGGCGGGCCGGCCGGCGCGCCTGGTCGCGGATCCACTCCCATTCCTCGTCCTGGATGAGCTGGCGCCGTCCCGGCGTGACGTCGCGGCCCGCGCGCGAGTCGATGACCACCAGGCGTGCATCGCCGATGTCGCGAGCGAAGCTCCAGCGGCTGTGACCGACCTGGCGGCCTTCCGTGTCCATCTCCTTCGCCAGCAGCGCCGCGGCGTCCTCGGACTCGCGCACGGCGTCGAGCAGGCCGCCCGCGGCCAACGCGTCCGGCGAGAGGTTCCCCAGGTGTTGGAAGACCCAGTACGCCACCAGGCCCGCGCGGATGTGGCGGTCGAACCACGGTTCCGCGATCATCTCGTCCATCCATCCCTGGGAGATGCGCCATTCGGCGTGGATCTCGTGATCGTCGAAGACCATCGTGGTCGGCACCGTCGAGAGCAGCCACCGGATCGCCGGGTCGCTCCATGCCTCGCGGTAGGCCAGGGCGTATTCGCCGAAGTCGGCCAGCTCTCCGGGCGGCACGTCCGCTGGTCGCCGTCGCTGGGCGATCGCCTCCTGAAGCGCAGGCGATGGCTCGTCCGCATAGATCTGGTCGCCGAGCATGAGCAACATGTCGGGGCATGCGGCGCCACCGCCGTGGCCGGCTGTGCGCAAGGCGTACGCGCGCAGCGCGTCGATGCCCATCCCGGATGGATGCTCATGGGAGCGCAGCGCATACGGCGGTTCGTGAGGCAGCGTGACGCGGCATGACCCGAACACCAGGTCATGCGGCCGATCGCCGTCCAGCAACCGGATCGTGCTCGGTGGAAAGGACGATCCGGCGGGCGGCCACGCCACCTCGCCGTCGAGGCGGACCTCATAGGGATGGTCGGCGCCTGCCGTGAGGCCGCTCACCACGACGAGCGCGAAATGCGCGTCGTCGACGCGCCACGTGGGCTCGCGTCGCCCGAGGATCTCGACCTCGCACGGCTCATCGACCTGCACCCAGATCGTCGCGACGTGCTCGTCGACGTACCGGAGCATCGGGCCAAGGACGAGGTTGGTCACTGCGAGCGCACCTCGACATCGCTCAGCGCGATCGTCGTCACGACGTATGTGTGATGTTGGGTCATGTCATGTTCCTGCCTTGCGCACGAGCTGGCGGAGCTCGTCCGGGCGCTGGTCGATGGGGGAGGGACTGCGGTCAGCGGACGACAGGATCACACGACGGCGAGATGTTCGGCGTCGGGGGCCTCGGCGGAAGCCCGGGTCGCGACGTCGGCGACGCTCAGCCGTTGCGGCGGCGGTGGCGGCGGCGGCGGCCGGCGAACCCCAGCGGGATGAACAGCAGCAGCGGCAGGAACAGCACGTGGCCGGCCGTCGCGAGGTACACGACGACGGCGACCAGCAGCCCGAGGATCAACCAGCGCATGAAGGGGCACGTCTGAGCATCACGGACCCCTCCCTTGTCCCGTTTGGGATGCGATGAATCATCGCTGCTGTCGACGGGGCGCCGCGCTAGGCGGGCGAGGACTCGACGAGGAAGACGAGCGTCTCCGGCTTCACCCCGTCGTACTGCATGGTCGCGGCGCCCTCTTCGGTCTCCAAGGACGCCAGCATCGCGTCCAGGTCGGGGACGTCGAGGAGCACGGCGACGTGCCCGGGGTTCTGCGGGTCCACGAACGTGCGGATCCCCGTGACCCCGAGCGGGCCGAAGAACTCCTCGCGCCTTGGCGAGGCGAGCCAGTGGTCGGTGTCCGTCACGTCGTGGTGGACGACGATGGTCGGCATGGATCCTCCCTGGAGTGCATCCTGCGTTGGGCAGAGTCTCGCGCGATGCGGGCCCCGCGGTCAAGGACGGGGGCAGGCGGCGGCGGCGAGCAGCGGGGCGGTTCGGTAGGGGATCTGACGGCTCAGCGCGATGTAGCTCGTCGAGCGCTGGATCGCCGCGCCGGCCAGGAGCCGGTTGACCACCTCCTGCAGGTGCTCGGTGTCGCGCGCGACGATGCGGCACAGGAGGTCGCTGGGGCCGCTCGTGGCGGTCGCCTCGAGCAGCTCGGGGACGGCCTGCAGGTCGCGCACCGCCTCGTCCAGGCGGCCCTGCCTGATCTGCAGGAACACGAAGGCCAGCAGCGGGTAGCCCATCCGCGCGGGGTCCAGCTCGGGCCCGAAGGAGCGCACGACCCCGCGCTGCTCGAGCTTGGCCAGCCGAGCCTGCACGGTGCCGCGGGCGACGCCCAGGCGGCGCGCGACCTCCATCAGGCCGGCGCGCGGCTCCTCGGAGAGGAGGGCGAGGATCTGCCCGTCCAGTTGATCGACAGGAGTGGTCATATCGACCAGTGATGATGGCGCAAGGCGGGTCGTTTGTGGGCGATCCTGCCGATTAGACCTTCCATTCTTGGCAGGGAATCCGTGAAGTGGTGTCCTAGTAGCGAAGCACACGCAAGCCGAGGAAGGGGACGCCATGTTCGAGGAGGGGCAGCTGTACTCGCCGGTCAGCGAGGGACAGGACGGCAAGGTCGAGGTGCATCTCGGCCAGGACCATCCTGGTGTCCACGACGCCGACTATCGCGAGCGGCGCAACGAGATCGCGGCCGCCGCGCTGCGCTGGTCCCCGGGCGAGCCGGTCCCGCACGTGCGCTACACCGAGCAGGAGGACGAGATCTGGCGCACCGTCTGTCGCGAGCTGCACGTCAAGCACGAGCGCTACGCGTGCCGCGAGTTCCTCGAGGCCAAGGTCGCGCTCGGCCTGCCCGAGGACCGGGTGCCCCAGCTCGACGAGGTCACCGAGCGCATGGGCCCGCTGACCGGCTTCGCCTACCACCCGGCGCCGGGCATCGTCCCGCTGCGCGAGTTCTACGGCTCGCTGGCCGACCGCGTCTTCCACTCGACCCAGTACGTGCGCCACCCGTCGCAGCCGCTCTACACGCCCGAGCCGGACATCATCCACGAGGTCATCGGGCACGGGAACCTGCTCGCGAGCCCGCGCTTCGCGCGGCTCAAGCTCGCGGCCGGGCAGGCGGCGCGCCGCGTGGAGACCGAGGCCGCGCTGCAGTTCGTGGCCCGCGTCTTCTGGTTCACGCTCGAGTTCGGCGTCGTCCAGGAGGACGGCGAGCTGCGCGCCTACGGTGCCGGGATCCTCTCCTCCTACGGCGAGATCGAGCAGTTCCGCGCGATGGAGATCCGTCCGCTGGACTTCGGCGAGATGGGGACGATCGAGTACGACATCACCAGCTACCAGCCCGTCCTCTACCGGGCGGAGTCCGTCGACCACCTCGAGGAGGCGCTCGGCGACTTCTTCGACACGGTGGATGACGACACGCCGGCGCGCTACGGGATCGTGCCGGCCGCGGGCTAGCGCCGTTGCCCGGCGCTCGAGTGACCTCGTGAGAGGGGTCTATCGTTTGCGCTGGATGGGGAGCTGGTCGTGGGGGAGCGTGGCGATGGTGGTCTTGGCAGCGGCGGTTGCCGCGACGCCTGCGCCGGCACCTGCTGCCGTCACGCGCCAGCTGGCTGCCGCCGGGCCCGCGTTCATGGGCGACGCGATCGTGTGGGCGCAGGAGCCGAGGGATGGTTCGGCTTCGGTGGTGCGCTGGGTGCCGGGGCGTCGGATCGAGCGCCTGTACCGGATCCCCGCGCCGCGCTCGCGCAATCGCGAGGTTGGGATCGTGAGCCTGACCGCGTCGGGAGACCGGCTGACGTTCGTGCGCAGTGACTCGCGCGTGGTCGATCGCACCAGCGACTCCGTCGACTACGCCGTCACGATGACACCGATCGGCGCGCTCGCCGGTGGGGTGTTCGCGCCGCTGCTGACCGGGTGCGTCACGGGCGATCATGTGTCCGGCGCGACCGACGGCGCGACGGTCGCGCTCGTCACCCGAGACGAGCGGTGCGCGGGCGGCGCGCCTGCCGACCGGCTGTGGCTGATCGACGGCGCGGGGACGCCTCGGATGATGCTCAGCGTTCCGGCCGACGACCGACCGGGTCTCACCGACGTGCGGCTGGCCGGGCCGTATCTCGCGTGGTCCGCCGGCGACCGCCGGATCACCATCGTCCGCCGGGCCGACGGCGCGCGGGTGGCCGGCTACGGCCCCGCAGACCTCGGCGGGCGCCGCCTGGACGGATGGGACCTCGACGCCGACGGCACGATCGCCGCCACCACCACCGGGCAGGCACGGTGCCACGTCAGCTGCCTCCGCGTGCGCCCGCTCGGCTCCGCCGTGCCCCGGACGATCTCCCGGCACGTCGCCGGCGACGCCGAGATCGCGGGCGGCCGGGTGGCCTACGTCACCGATGACCGAGCAGGTCGCGGTCGACTGGTCGTCACCGACCGTGGCGGCCGGGTCCTGCGGCAGCTCGACCGCACGACCCGCAACCGAGGCATCCTCGGCGTCGCGCTCGAGCCCGACCGGATCGCGTGGGGCGTCACGATCGGCGACCCCGCCGCCGGCTCGCACTGGAGCAACCGCGGCGAGATCCGGGCCGTCGCGCTGCCGTAGGCCGTGGGGTGGGGCGATGTGGCGAGCCGCGGGACCGCCCGCGCCCGCTACGCGGCCGTCGGGATGGCGCCGATCTGCTGCAGCATCGACAGGAAGTCGGCGACGTTCCATCGCTCTGCGATCCGCCCTTGGTCGCTGAAGCGCAGGATCGTGATGAGCTCCACCGAGATGGGGCGGTGGCTCGCCGGGACGCCCATGAGCTCGCCCTCGTGGGTCCCCGTGATGGTCAGGCGCGCCGCGACCCGGTCGCCCGCCTCGAACGCGTCGCCCAGCTCCAGCCGGGCGTCGGGGACTGCCGTCCAGAACCCGGCGAAGAAGTCACCGAGGGTGGCCGCATCGTCGACGCCCGCCGGAAATCCGTGGAGCGTGACATCGGGCTCGTAGCCGGTCACGTAGCGATCGCGGTCGTGCGCGTTCCATGCGTCCACGGCGGTACGTACGACGCCAATCTTGTCAGCCACGTCGATCCCCTCCTCCGAGTCGGTTGGCCGACGCTACCTCTGCCACCGGTGAGGCGCAAGGCGCCCCGCGTCCCGCGCCGGACGAACTCGCTGGCACAGCCCGCGCGCTCAAGGTAGGTTGCGCTCATGGCCGAGACCACCATCTCGGGTCCCGCGCTCGCCACCGAGGGCCCGCCACCCTTCACGCTGGAACGGCCCGACTTCCAGGTCGTCCCGCTCAAGGCACTCCCGTTCGTCGCGCTGATCCTGGCGCTGCTGGTCGCCGCGATCGCCTCCAACCGCTTCTGGCCGCTGGAGTTCTTCCACGTCGTGGCCGGCGCCGCGTGGACGATCGTCGACCTGTTCGTGGGGCTGGTCATCGGGCCGATCCTGGGCCGGATGTCGGTTCCCGCTCGTATCGAGCTGACGACCCGGCTGATGCCGAAGATGCTCGTGATCATGCCCACCGTCGTCACGTGCACGCTGGCGGCCGGCTGGCAGCTCGGGCACCTCATGGGCACGGTCGACTCCAGCTACGCCAACCACGACTGGGTCGTCGCCAGCTACATCATCGTCGGGATCATGGCGGTGATCGCGCTCGGCCTGCTCGAGCCGGCCAACGTCGCCGTCCTGATCGAGCTGAAGAAGCCGCGGCCCAATCCGGCGGTCATCCAGCGGCTGATGAAGCGCTTCATCTACACGGCCGGCATCACCGGGATCATGCAGGTGGCGACGCTGGTGATCATGACCAAGCTGAGAGCCGGATGACCGATCGCCCGCTGCCGCCCGTCACCGCGATCGGGATGACGTCGCTGGGGCTCATCGTCGCCGGCGGGATCTACCTGTCGGCGCATCTGCCCAACCACGTCCCGTTGGGCCCGGCGATCGCGCTGCTGGCCGCCTCGGCGCTGCTGCTGGCCGCCAACCTGATCGCGCTGGCCCGCGTGCCGGACTTCCCGTGGCGGCGCTTCTTCGAGATCGCGCGCTGGGCGCTGCTGGCCTACGGGACGACGGCCGCGATCATCGAATACGCGTTCGTGCGCAACGGCGTCCGCGGCGGGGTGCTGGTGGTGCTCACG
>JAOPZL010000094.1 GCA_025964175.1 Solirubrobacterales bacterium | reverse complement strand
TCAACTGGGACCCGGACGTCGTCAGGCAGTTCACCGAGCTGCCCGCCGCCGAGGCGCACGGCCGCACGGTGCCGATCGATCCGTACCTGCTGGAGCCGCTGGAGCACTTCATCCGCATGCACGGCATCGACGTCGGCGCGAACGCCCGCGAGGTGCTGGAGCGCCTGCGGACCGACCCCGACGCCGCGATCGGCGCCGTCCGCCGCTCGCGCTCCGGTGAGGGGCCGGAGCTCGCGTGCGAGGAGCGCCTCGGCGGCGAGCTGCGGCCGTTCCAGCGCGCCGGCGTCGCCTACGCGCTCGAGTCCCGGCGGCTGTTCCTGGCCGACGAGCAGGGCCTCGGCAAGACCGTCGAGGCGCTCGCGCTGCTGGAGGAGGACGGCGCCTTCCCGGCCGTCGTGATCTGCCCCGCGTCGCTGAAGCTCAACTGGGAGCGCGAGGCCGAGCGCTGGCTGCCCCACCGCACGCGGACCGTGGTCAGCGGCCGTGGACGGGTCGCCGAGCCGGCCGACATCACGATCCTCAACTACGAGGTCGTCGAGGCCCACACCGACGCCCTGCGCCGCGTCCGCCCGCGCGCGCTCGTCATCGACGAGTCCCATCTCGTCAAGAACCCCCGCGCCCAGCGGACGAAGGCGGTGCGCCGCCTCGCCGACGCCGTCGTCCCCAACGGGCTCAAGCTCGCGCTGACCGGCACCCCGGTGATGAACCACCCCGACGAGCTGATCGCGCAGCTGCGAGTCATCGACCGCCTCTCCGACTTCGGCTCGGGCACCCGCTTCAGCCAGCAGTTCCGCGGCAGCCACGGCGCCGAGGAGCGGCTGCACTGGCACCTGCGCCGCCACTGCTTCGTGCGCCGCACGAAGGCCGAGGTCCTCCCCCAGCTCCCGGCCAAGCGCCGATCGGTCGTCCCGGTCGCGCTGACCAACGAGGCGGAGTACCGCACGGCCGAGCGCGACGTCATCGAATGGCTCTCCCAGCAGCCGCTGGACCTGTCGGTGCTCGACGCGAAGATCGCTGCCGCCCGCCGGGCCGAGCGCCTCGCCCAGCTCAACGTGCTCAAGCAGGTCGCCGCGCGCGGCAAGCTGGCCGCGGCACTGAGCTGGATCGAGGACTTCCGGGCGTCGGAGGAGCCGCTCGTCGTCTTCGCCCACCACGCCGAGATCCAGCAGGCGGTCCTCGCCCGGTTCCCCGGGGCCCTGCATCTCATCGGCCGCGACTCGGGCCCCGCCCGCGACGCCACCGTGCGCGCCTTCCAGGCCGGCGAGGGCGACGGACTGCTCGTCTGCTCGACCGCGGTCGCCTCCCAGGGCATCACGCTCACGCGGGCGACGAACGTCTGCTTCCTGGAGCTCGAGTGGACGCCGGCCATCCACGATCAGGCCGAGGATCGCGTGCACCGGATCGGCCAGCACGACGCCGTCACCGCCTGGTACCTGCTCGCCGCGGGGACGATCGACGAGACGATGGCCAAGCTCATCGAGCGCAAGCGCGATCTCGTCGCGGCGGTCACCGACGGGCGCGAACGCAACGACGAACCGCTCGTCGAGGCGGTCGCGCGGGAGCTGCGCAACGCGCCGATCAGGCACCTGAAGGCGGTATAGCATTGCTGCGCTCCGCCACATCGCAGCTTTTCTGTGCGTTGGGCGACTGATCCTCCACGCCCGTGTCCACCGCCGCCGCCACCGCCGACCCCGGCCTCCCGACCGCGCCTGAGCGCGCGCACGTCCTGCTCGTCGAAGACGACGCGGGCGACGCGTTCCTCGTCCAGGAGCTGCTGCTCGAGGTCGCCCCGGAGATCTCGGTCGTCACCGTCGCCACCCTGGCCGAGGCCGAGCGCCACATCGAGGTCGCCGACTGCGCGCTGCTGGACCTGGGCCTGCCCGACACGCAGGGCCTGGACGGGCTCGTCCGGCTGCGGCGCATCGCGCCCGACGCCGCCGTGCTCGTCCTCACCGGTCTCGACGACGTCGATCGCGGGGTCGCCGCCGTGGCCACCGGCGCCCACGACTACCTGGTCAAGGGCCGCGTCGACGGACCGACGCTGGCGCGCTCGATCCGCTACGCGATCGCGCGCCGCCGCGCCGAGCGTTCCGAGCGCGCGCTGCTGGAGGCGGAGCTGCAGACCGCCGAGAACGCCCGGCTCGAGCGTGGCCTGCTCCCGACCGCCCTGCTGCGCGACCCGTCCATCGAGCTGGTCGCCGGCTACCGTCCCGGCCGCCGCCGCGCGGTCCTCGGCGGTGACTTCTACGACGCGGTGGAGGTCGACGACGGCACGCTCCACGTGGCCATCGGCGACGTGTGCGGCCACGGCGCCGACGAGGCGGCGCTCGGCGTCCTGCTGCGCATGGCGTGGCGGACGCTGATCCTCGCGGACCGCCCGGCCGAGGAGATCCTCGCGACGCTGGAGCGCGTGCTCGACGCCGAGCGCCACCGCCCCGACATCTTCACCACCTTCGCGCTGGTCTCGATCGCCCCCGATCGCCGCTCCGCGCGCATCTGGCTGGCCGGCCACCCCGCGCCCATCCTGATCGGCGGGCGCGGCGCGCGCGAGCTGACCGTCGACCGCGTGCACCTGCCGCTCGGGCTCGTCGGTGCGCAGCAGTGGCGCGCCCACACCGTGCAGCTGCCCGCCGACTGGACGCTGCTGCTGTTCACCGACGGGCTCATCGAGGGCCGGATCGGCGACGGCAGCGAGCGGCTCGGCGTGACCGGGCTGACCTCCGCGATCGACGCGCTGCACACCGAGGGCGGGTCCCTCAAGGACCTGCTCGACGGCGTCCTGGCCCACGTCGAGGGGCTCAACGGCGGCCGCCACGCCGACGACGTCGCCGCCCTGCTGCTCACCTCGCGTCCCCGCTAGACCCCGCTTCCGATCGTGTCCACATCGGCACCCGCCACCAGCCCGCCCTCACCCGGTCCGCCTGAGCCGACCCCGCCCGCCTCCACGCCGCCGGAGCGCACCCGGGTCAGGGACCGCCCGCTCGTCTCGCGCCTGCGCGCCGGGCAGTGGTTCGGCGTCGCCGGCATCGGGCTGGCCGTCGTGATCGTGATCTGCGTCGTGCTCGGCGTGGCGGCGATCCTCAACCTCGCCGAGGCGCGCCATCGGGTGGTCGACAAGATCGATCCCGCCCGCGTGCTGACCGGCGACCTCCTGAACGCCTACCTCAACCAGGAGACCGGCATGCGCGGCTTCGCGCTGACCGGCGACCGCGCGTTCCTGCAGCCCTACACGATCGGCGAGAACCTCGAGCGGTCGACGCTCCCGCTGCTTCGCCAGCGCGTCGACGCGATGGACTCGGCGCGGCTGAGCCAGGACCTGGCGGCCGCGCTGGTGCGGGCCGAGAGCTGGAAGCGCGACTACGTCCGGCCCGCCCTGCGCGCGGCGACGACGGGCAGCGACACCGTCCGGGCGCGGGCCGCGACCGCGCTGGGCAAGCAGAGCTTCGACGAGCTCCGCGCGGCGCTCACCACGCTCGAGAACGAGATCAAGGACCAGCGCGCCGGCGGCCGCCTCGACCTCGCCCACGCGGCCGCGTTCCTGACCGCCGCGTTCGTCGGGATCGTCGCCCTGTTCCTCGTCGCCACGCTCATCGGGGCGATCCTGCTGCGGCGCATCATCACGCGGCCGCTGGCGCGGCTGTCGAGCGAGACGCGCGTGGTCGCACGCGGCGACTTCTCCCACGTGGTGACCGGCACCGGGGCGCGCGACATCGTCGACCTCGGCGAGGACATCGGTCTGATGCGCCGCCGGATCGTCCACGAGCTCGAGGCGCTGCGTGACGTCAACGCGCAGCTCGACGAGCAGTCGCTGGACCTGCGCCGCTCCAACACCGAGCTGGAGCAGTTCGCCTACGTCGCCTCCCACGACCTGCAGGAGCCGCTGCGCAAGGTCGCCTCGTTCACGCAGCTGCTGCAGCGCCGCTACGGGGACCAGCTCGACGAGCGCGCCGACCAGTACATCGAGTTCGCCGTCGACGGCGCGAAGCGGATGCAGCAGCTCATCAACGACCTGCTCGCCTTCTCGCGGGTCGGGCGCGTCAACGTCGAGCATTCCGTGGTGCCGCTCGAGAAGGTCGTCAGCGACGCGCTGTCCAACCTGGCCGACACGATCGACGCGTGCGGCGCCGTCGTCGAGATCGAGACCGGCGGACACGACGAGCTCCCGCAGGTGCACGGCGAGCCCGCCCTGCTCGTCGCCGTCTTCCAGAACCTCATCGGCAACGCGATCAAGTTCCGCGGGGAGGCGCCGCCCGTCGTGCGGGTCTCGCTGACGCGCCGCGACCGCGCGTGGGAGTTCGCGGTGGCCGACAACGGCATCGGCATCGAGGCCGAGTACGCCGAGCGGATCTTCGTCATCTTCCAGCGCCTGCACGGCAAGGACGCCTACGTCGGCACCGGCATCGGGCTCGCGCTGTGCCGCAAGATCGTCGACTACCACGGTGGCCGCATCTGGCTGGACACCACCGTGGAGTCCGGCACCACCTTCCGCTTCACCCTGCCCCTCCTGGAGGACACCGAATGATCCCGCCCGACATGCCGCTGAAGCCGATCGACGTCCTGCTCGTCGAGGACGACCCGGGCGACACGTTGATGATCAAGGAGGCGTTCGAGGACAACAAGGTCCGCAACCGCCTGAGCACGGTCGCCGACGGCGTCGAGGCGCTGGCGTTCCTGCGCCGCCAGGGCGAGTTCAGCGACGCCCCGCGCCCGGATCTGATCCTGCTCGACCTCAACCTGCCGCGCAAGGACGGGCGCGAGGTGCTCGAGGAGATCAAGGACGATCCCGAGCTGCGCACCATCCCGGTCGTCGTGCTGACGACCTCCGAGGCCGAGGAGGACATCCTGCGCTCCTACTCGCTGCACGCCAACGCCTACGTGACCAAGCCGGTCGACTTCGACCGCTTCATCGAGGTCGTGCGCCAGATCGACGAGTTCTTCGTCGAGGTCGTGCGCCTGCCCCAGCCGGGGCGCTGACGCGCTCGGCGGACCGAACGGCTCGGCGCCGCTCGATCCGCCACGCGTGGAGGAGGGTCGCGTGCGTGGAGGGTCCGCTCGCGGTGCCCCGCGGTCTCGCGCGCGGGAGGAAGCGCGCGCGGTCTCACGTTCGTCGGGGGGTCAGTCGCGGCGGATCGCGTCCTTCACCTTGTCGGCGACGTCGCCGACCTTGTCCTTGATCGACCCGGTCGCCTGGTCGACCTTGCCCTCGTGCTGGAGGTCCTTGTCGCCGGTCAGGTCACCAGCGGTTTCCTTCAGGTTGCCCTTGGCGCTGTCGATGCTTCCGTCGGCCATGGTGAGTGCCTTTCCTTCGGGGACACCCAGGGTCTTCCCGGGCGCGGGCCGGACAAACCCCCGTTCGTGCGATGTGTCAGGCGACGGCCCGGCGGATGGCCGCCGCGAACGCGTCGACGTCCTCGGGCGTGGTGTCCCACGAGCACATCCAGCGCACCTCACCGGTGGCGTGGTCCCAGACGTAGAAGGGGAACTCCGCCCGCAGCGCCTGGGTGGCGGCCGGATCGAGGATCGCGAAGATCGCGTTGGCCTGAACGGGCTGGGTGAGCGTGACGCCGGGCAGCCCGCCGACGGCGGCGGCCAGCCGGGCCGCCATCGCGTTGGCGTTGCCGGCCAGCTCGCGCCAGCGCTCGCCCTCCAGCAGCGCCTCGAACTGGGCGGCGAGGAAGCGGCCCTTGGAGGCGAGCTGCAGCGACTGCTTGCGCAGGTACGCGAAGCCGTCGGCCAGTTCCGGCCGCAGGAAGACGACCGCCTCACCGGCGACGAGGCCGATCTTGGTGCCGCCGAAGGACACGACGTCGACGCCTGCGTCGGTGGTGAGCGCGCGCAGCGGCAGGTCCTGCGCCGCGGCGGCGTGGGCCAGGCGGGAGCCGTCCAGGTGGAGGTACAGGTCGCGGGCGTGCGCGGCCTGCGCGAGTGCGGCGATCTCCTGCGGCGTGTACAGCGTCCCGAGCTCGGTCGACTCGGAGATCGAGACGAGTCCGACCTGGGCGGCGTGCTCGTCGCCCTGACGAACGAGGAGCGCGTCCAGGTCCTGGGGCACCAGCTTCCCGTCGGGAGTGTCGACGGTGCGCAGCTTCACGCCGGCGACGTACTCCGGTCCCCCACCCTCGTCGACGTTGATGTGGGCGGTCGCGGCGCAGATGACGGCTGACGCGCGCCGGCACGCGGCACGGATGGCCAGGACGTTCGCGCCCGTGCCGTTGAACACGAGGTAGGAGCGCGCGTCCTCCCCGAACTCCGCGCGCAGCAGCCCCTGCACCCGCTCGGTCCACGGGTCGGCGCCGTAGGCGGGTGTGTGCTCGGCGTTGGCGATGACCATCGCCTCCAGGATCGCGGGATGGGCGCCGGCGTAGTTGTCGCTCGCGAAGGACTTCACGGGCCGCAGGCTACGCGGGCCCACGGCGATCCGGTCACGCCCCGCCCCGCCGACCCGCTACGCCGCCACGGCGGCCGGCGCCGGGGTGCGGACCTCCGCGTCGGCCGCGAGCCGGGCCTGCAGCGAGACGTAGAACAGCGACAGCGGGAACTCGTCGTCGAGCACCTCGTCGATGTACGGCCGCGGATCGAGAGCCTCGGGGAACGTTCGCACGCCGGCCGTCCACCGCGACGACGACGCGGGCGGGACGAACTCGGCGACGAGGTCGTGCGCGGCGCCCCAGTGCTGGAGCTTGGTCCGGCTGATCCCGGCGCGGTACAGCGCCTCGATGCGCTCGCGCAGCTCGAGCACGCCGGCGGCGACCTCGTGCCACTCGATCGTCAGGCGGTTGTCGGTCCAGTGCAGCCGCCGGGTGGCGTGCAGGAAGCCGAACAGCAGCTGGCCGCCGAGCCCGTCGTAGTTGCGCACGCGCGTCCCGGCGATCGGGAAGCGGAACAGGCGGTCGAAGAGGATCGCGTACTGGACGTGGCGGGCGATCGACAGCCCTTCGCGCTCCAACGCGACGGACTCCGAGAACGCGGTCAGGTCGCAGCGCAGCTCCTCCAGCGCGTACATCCAGAACGGCATCCGCTGACGGATCATGAACGGGTCGAACGGCAGGTCGCCGTGGCTGTGCGTGCGGTCGTGGACGAGATCCCACAGCTCGTAGGCGTCGCGCGAGAGCTGCTCGCTCCCCAGCAGCGCGGCGGCGTCGGGCGGCAGGTTCAGGCGCAGCAGGTGCGCGGCGCTGGACGAGGTCGCCCGCAAGCGCGACGCCTCGCGATCGCAGAAGATCCCGCCGAAGTGGTTGGCCGGCGTGCCGGCCACGCTCACCGTCTCGGGGAAGAGCACGGCGCAGTCGCTCTCGTAGCCCGCGGTGTGGTCGACGAGGGTGACGGGGACGAACGTGGCGTTGTCGAAGCGGCTGCGCTCGAGGTCGGCCAGCCAGCTCGGCCACGGGACCCCGATGAGCAGCGCCTCGAAGACCTGCTCGCGCGACCCGTTCTGCTTGTACATCGGGAAGACCACGAGGTGCTGGATCCCGTCCTCGCGGTGCCGGTCGGGGCGAAACAGCTCCAGTGACGGGCCGAAGTCGGGCCGAGCGAACTCCGACGCGACCCAGCGGCCCAGATCGCCGACCACGGCCTCCAGGTACTCGGCCTGGTGGGGGAACAGCGGCGCCAGCCCCTCCACCGCCCCGGCGATCGCGGCGACCCGGACGCGCAGCTCCGGCGCGTCGTGGAGCTCGAGGTCGACCGAGCCGTCGGCCCGCTGCTGCAGGCGCAGGGCGTCGACCTCGCGCTTGAGCGTGGCCCAGTGCGGCGTATCGCGCGCGGGCGCCGGCGGGTCGACGGCGGCACGGCGGAAGGCGTGGGCGGCGACCCAGTGCACGAGGTTGACCCACAGCTGCTCGTGGTCCAGGGCGCCGATGCAGTCGTCGCCGAACAGGTCGGAGTCGCCGAGCACGGCGACGCGGCCCGCGCCGTACCCGGTCACCGCGACCAGCGGCGCCCCCGGCGTCGAGGCCGACGCGTGCGTGCGGGCCAGGACGCGCGAGTCCTCCGACAGCGAGAGCGTCGTCGCCCGGTAGAAGCAGGCCTCGCGGACCTGGGCCAGCAGGTCGACGCCGTCGACCGACGCGGACGCGGTCAGGTCGCCGAGGATCCAGTGGGGCGCGCGGCGGTGGTGCTCGTAGTCGGAGACGTTCTCGTTGTCGATGTGGATGCCGAAGCGCCCGGCGAGCTCGTTGAGGTTGTTGCCGTACTTGTCCTGCTCGCTCTCGCCGAGCACGATCAGCCCGCCACCGGCGGCGACGAAGGCGACGACGGCGTCGATCTCCCCGGTGCTCAGGCGCGGCGTGCCCCCGGGCACCACGCGCTCCCAGGCGGGGTCGGACGGGTGGGCGATGACGAGCACGTCGGCGCCGCCCAGCGCCGCGGCGTCCAGCGGGCCGGTCTCGTGCACGGCGACGTCGAGGTCGCGCGCGGTCAGCGCCGCGGCGGCGAGCGCGTAGGAGGAGTCCTCGGGATGGCTGGGCTGCATCGTGCGCGCCAGCTGCGCCCGGACCGTCCACGCCTCACCGTGGGCCTCGTCGAAGAGGACGCGGGCGTTGCTCTGGCGCTGCGACATGCGTGGCCTCCAGGGCTCGGGGAACAGGGTGAACACCACGCTACCGAGCCGATTGCCGGGGAACTAGACCAGTTCGCCTCGACTTCGTGCACACTTCGTGACGCAATGGACGCAATTGACCAGCAGATCATTGCGCTGCTCGTGGCGGACGGACGGCGCTCCTACGGCGACATCGGCCGCCGCGTCTCGCTCAGCGCCCCGTCGGTCAAGCGGCGGGTCGACGCGCTGCGCGAGCGCGGCGCGATCACCGGCTTCACCGCGCTGCTCGACCACCACGCCCTGGGCCAGACCACGGAGGCGCTCGTCGAGCTCTTCTACGCCCCCGGGACCCTGCTCGACGAGGTCGCGATCCGGCTCAGGCAGCACCCCGAGGTCGTCGAGGCGTGGTCGGTGACCGGGGACGCCGACGCCATCGCGCGCGTGCGCCTGAACTCCAACGCCGATCTCGAGCACCTGATCATGCGCCTGCAGCAGGACGGCAGCGTCGTCCGCACGCGGTCGCAGATCGTGCTCTCCCAGCTGGTGTAGGCGCTACTCCAGCGCCCGCAGCGCCTCGACGGTGTCGACGTCGCCCGCGTCCCCGAACGCGTCGCCGTCGACCTCGAGCACCGCGACGCCGGTGAGCAGGGCGCGCGCGCCCGCGTCCCCGGTGAGCCGCTGGACGGACGAAAACAGCGTCTGCCGCAGCGCCACGGGATGCGCCGGCCGCCCGCCGACCCGCAGCCGCACCGCCTCCACGCCCGCCGGCGCCCCCAGGGCGCCCTCCGCGACCGCGTCGATCGCGCCCGGCACGATCCGGGGCGCGTCCCCGAGGACCACGACCACCCACGGGCACCCGCGGGCCGCGGCCTCGCGGACCCCGCACCGCAGCGAGGCCGCCATCCCCTCCTCCCAGTCGTGCGCCTCCACGACCGAGGCGCGCCCGAAGGAGACCGCCTCCCGCACCGCGTCGGCGCGCGCCCCCAGGACCACCACGACCGAGTCCAGCGACGACGCGCACGCCGCGTCCACCGCCCACTGCAGCAGCGGCCGGCCCCGGAACTGCGCCAGCTGCTTGCCCTCAGCCCCGAAGCGCCGCCCGGCGCCGGCGGCCAGCACGATGGCGCAGGTCATGGGAACCTCCGCAGCCCGCCCCGCTCACCGAGCACCCACGTCCGGTCCTCGATCGAGAACGCGTGGACGCGCTCCTGCTGCAGCGCCGCGGCGGCCAGCGCGGTCGAGGCGACGCGGACCAGGTCCTTGGCGAGGCCGATCGGGAAGAGCGCCTGGGTCTCGCGCGTGACCTCGTTGGAGCCCGAGCGCAGCACGGTGCGCAGGTCGGGCTGGACGGCGAGCGCCGCGACGCTGACGGTCACGTTGATGAGCTCCTCGCTCGTCACCGCCGCCAGGGCCCGCGCGCGGCCCAGCGACAGGCGCTCCAGCACGTAGCGGTCCATGCCGTTGCCGATGACCACGGGGATCTTGCGCTGGGCGGCCAGCCGCACGAACGGGCCCGACGCCTCGCTCTCGACGGCGACGACGGGGATGCCGAGTGCGCGCAGCTCCAGGCAGAGGCGGAAGCCGACCTGACCCAGGCCCACGACCACGACGTGGCCGGAGCGCGGCACGGTGCGCCGCCCGAAGACCCCGGTCAGGCGCGGGTTCATGAAGCGGTGCACGACGCTGGCGGTGAAGACCGCGACGAGCACGATGGCGGCGGCGATCGTCGCCGTCGCGTAGAGCTTCAGCCACACCGGTCCGTGGTCGACGACGCTGTTGGGGCCGACGGTCGCGGTCACCTTCATCGCACCGTAGAGCGCCTCGCCGAAGCTCTCGTGGCCGTGCAGCGAGACGATGGCCGCCTCGGCGCCGATCAGCAGCAGCAGCCCGATGAGCGACAGCAGCATCACGCGTGAGACGTGGTCGTAGGGGCGCAGCTGCTCGCCGAGCCAGCGGCGCAAGCGGTGCGGGCGCGCGGGCAGGCGGTGCTCGAGCTCGAGCATGCGCGGTGCGCCGTCCTCCCCGACCTCGACGGCGACGAGCTGCTCGTGCTCGCGGTAGAGCGTCACGAGGCGCGGGTCGACGCACGGCCCGAGGATCGACCCGACCGAGCCGTCGGCCATCGACAGCACCTCGCAGTTGGGGATCGCCTTGATGACCTGCACGGCGACGGTGCGGTCGAAGATCGTGACGATCAGGCGCACACCGGGCCGCAGGTACTCGACCAGCAGCGCGGTGCGCAGGACCGCGATGTCGTCGCGGGCGACGACCACGACCGCGTCGGTCCCCTCGTCGTGCAGCTCGCGCTTGAGCTCGCGGTCGTTCCACCGGCGCAGGCGACGGACGGTGGCCCCGGCGCGCTGGAGCGTCTCGACGACTCCGGTGGCCAGGGCACCGTCGCCCATGACCAGGATCGACTGCATGGGCGGAAGCGTATTAGGCGACCGCGGCGGCGAGCTCCTTGAGCGAGACCGACGGATCCGCGACCTGCTGCGGCGTCACGGACGTCGACGCTCCGTTGGACAGCAGCTTGCGCGCCGCGAGGTGGTCGGCCATCGCGTCGACCGACTCCACCGCGACGAGCGCCCCGTCGGCGAAGCGGAAGATGGAGAAGCCGCCGTCGCCGGGATCCCCGCGCAGCACCGACTCGGCGCCGTCGGCCGCCACGCCGGCGATCTGCAGCTTGCGTCCGAGCTGGTCGCTCCAGAACCACGGGACCGCCGCGTAGGGCTCGCCCTCACCGGCGATCCGGGTCGCGACGGCGCGCGCGTGGTCGGTCGCGTTCTGGATCGACTCCAGCCGCTGGCTGCGGCCGGTGATCGCGCACGGGTAGTGGGCGCAGTCGCCGACGGCGGAGATCGCCGGGTCGGAGGTCAGCAGGCGCTCGTCGACGACGATCCCGTCGGCGACGTCCAGGCCCGCGGCGGCGGCCAGCTCGACGTTGGGCACGACTCCCACGCCCACGACGACGACGTCGGCCTCCAGCCGCTGATCGCCGTCGAGCGTCACCGCGCCCTCCTCGATCGACTCGACCCGGCGCCCGGTGAGGATCTTCACGCCCGCCTCGGCGTGCAGCCCCTCGAAGAAGTCCGACATCTCGGGCGAGACGACTCGCGACATCACCCGGTCCAGCGCCTCGACCACCGTGACGTCCGTCCCGAGCGTGTGCGCGGCGGCCGCGACCTCGAGTCCGATGAACCCGCCACCCACGACGACCAGCCGCCGGCCCGCACCCAGCCGCGCCCGCAGCGCCCGCGAGTCCTCCACCGTGCGCAGCCCCAGCGCGCTCTCGGCGCCGGGCAGCTCGCGGTTGCGCGCGCCGGTCGCCAGCACGAGGTGCTCGTACGCCAGCGCCCGACCATCGGCCAGGCGAACCTCGTGTGCCGCCCGATCGATCGCCTCCACGCGCACGCCCGCGACGAGCTCGATGTCCTTGTCGGCCCAGAACGCCTCGGGGCGCACGAGCTGCGGGTCGCCGTCCTGCAGCAGCTGCGCCTTGGACAGCGGCGGACGCTGGTAGGGCACGTGCGGCTCGTCGCCGATCAGCACGATCGGCCCCTCGTAGCCCTTGGTGCGCAGCGTCGCGGCGACGGTCGCGCCCGCCATGCCGTTGCCGACGATCACCACGCCGGCCATCAGTCCCTCACGTGGGCAAGCGGTCTCGTCGAGCATGTCGTCCCACCGTACCGTCGATCTCGGTCCCCGTGGCGTCCGGCCCGACCGTCGGCCTCAGGCGAGGTGGGCGACGATGACCTCGGCCAGCAGGCGGAGCACCGTCGCCTCGCGATCGCCGAACGCGTCGTTGCGCTGCGACCCGGCCTTGAAGACGCCGATCGGGAGCCCGTACTCGAGGATCGGGACGCACAGCACCGACGCATGGCCGGTGCGCGACAGGTAGCCGAAGTCCGTGCGCGGGTCGTGCAGCGAGTCGCCGCAGTTGATGACGTGACCGGTACGCGCGCACAGCCCGGCGAGCGAGGCGCTCAGGCTCAGGACCAGGCCGACGTGTGCGGACCCGTCCCCGGTGATCGCATGGGTGATCAGCTCGTCGCCGACCACGAAGTCGACGGCGACCGCGTCCGCGCCGAGCAGCCCGAGCGCGGTGTCGCACATCAGCTGCATGACCTCCTCGAAGCCGAGCGCCGAGCGCGCGATCTCCCCCCGGGCCACGGCCAGCGCCTCCAGAACCGCCCGTTCCTCCCTCATTCCCGGAGGGATACTCCACCCGGCGGCGTTCGTGAAGTCCGGCCATGGATCGTGCACGCATGTTGCAGGACCTGCGCATGCCGAGCCGTGTGTCTCAGAAGCGTTGACATGAGCCGGCGTGCTCCGGCACGGTTGGTGGGGCACGCCCCGCAACCGGCTTCGCTGGGACATCGAGGTCGCCGACGCTCGCGGCGAGATGGGCTACACGATTGCGGCATTGGACGACGAGCGGCAGTTGGCCGCGTCCAAGCGACGCGGCCGCCTCGGTGACCCCACGACTACGATTCGTGGTAGAGCACCCTTGCCCGATACCGCTTCACCCCCGCCCGCGCCGCCTGCGCCGCCGCGGCCCACGCCGCCGCCGACCGAGCAGCGCCCCGCGTCCGACGGACGCGGGAAGGGCACGGACCACCAGCATCCCGCGGGCTGGCGCGTGGAGCCCTCGAGCTCCGGCCGCGGCGCCCCGCCCAAGCCCAAGCCGCCGATGCTCCCGCGCAACCGCCGCGGGCAGTGGGCGGCGTTCCTCATCGGCCTGCTCGTCATCAACCTCGTCCTCGCGTTCGTCACCGCGCAGCCCAAGGATCGCGTGCAGGTCCCCTACCAGCCGTTCTTCACCCAGCAGATCGCCGCCGGCAACGTGCAGGAGATCTCCTCCGTCGACGAGACGGTCGAGGGCACGCTGAAGAAGGAGACGTCCTACACGCCGACCGGCAAGGACGCCAAGCCGCAGAAGGTCACGAAGTTCAAGACCCAGATCCCGTCCTTCGTCAACACCGACGACCTCACGACGCAGCTGGCCGCGAAGAACGTGGTCGTCAACGCGCAGGCCGCCGACCACGGCCGCGGGATCCTCTCCACCCTGCTGCTCGGCTTCGGCCCGACGATCCTCCTCGTCGGCCTCTTCATCTGGTTCGCGCGCCGCGCCGCGGCCGGCGGCGGCGCCGGCGCGCTCGGCGGGTTCGGGCGCTCCAACGCCCGGCGCATCACGCCCACCTCCCAGGCGCGCGTGACCTTCGAGGACGTGGCGGGCATAGACGAGGTCGAGAACGAGCTCGTCGAGATCGTCGACATGCTCAAGAACCCCGAGCGATACGAGCGTCTCGGCGCGCGCATCCCGCGCGGCGTGCTGCTCTACGGGCCTCCCGGCACCGGGAAGACGCTGCTGGCGCGCGCCGTCGCGGGCGAGGCCGACGCCGCCTTCTTCTCGATGTCGGCCTCCGAGTTCGTCGAGGCCATCGTCGGCGTCGGAGCCTCCCGCGTCCGCGACCTGTTCAAGCAGGCCAAGGAGGCGGCGCCGGCCATCATCTTCATCGATGAGCTCGACGCGATCGGCCGCGCCCGCTCGGGCAACGTCGGCGGCCTCAGCGGCGGCAACGACGAGCGCGAGCAGACGCTCAACCAGATCCTCACCGAGATGGACGGCTTCGAGAAGGGCGAGACGGTGATCGTGCTCGCCGCGACCAACCGCGCCGAGATCCTCGATCCGGCGCTCCTGCGCCCGGGCCGCTTCGACCGGCGCATCGCCGTGCAGCCGCCCGACCGCGACGGCCGCGCCGAGATCCTCAAGATCCACACGCGCTCCGTCCCACTGGGCCCCGACGTCGACCTGACCACGCTGGCCTCGACGACGCCCGGCATGACCGGTGCCGACCTCGCGCTGCTGGTCAACGAGGCGTCGCTCTTCGCGGCCCGTCGCGGCCACGACGCGGTGACGATGGCCGACTTCACCGACGCCATCGAGAAGGTCATCCTCGGCGCGGAGCGCTCCGTCCTGATGGAGGACGAGGTGCGCCGCCGCACCGCCTACCACGAGTCCGGGCACGCGCTGATCGGCATGCTCACGTCGGGCGCCGACCCGGTGCGCAAGATCTCGATCATCCCGCGCGGTCAGGCGCTGGGCGTGACGCTCTCCACCCCGGAGAACGACCGCTACGGCTACTCGCGCGACGAGCTCACGGCGAAGATCAAGGTCGCCCTCGGCGGCCGCGGCGCGGAGCGCCTGGTCTTCGACGAGGTCACCACCGGCGCGGAGTCCGACATCCAGCAGCTCACCCAGATCGCCCGCGGCATGGTCGGGCGCTGGGGCATGAGCGACACGATCGGGCCGATCGCCGTCACCGACGGGCGCTCCGACGGCGGCCTGCTGCCGGGTGCCTCGCCGGCCTCGGGCGACACGCTGCGCCTGGTCGACGACGAGGTGCGCCGGATCGTCGACACCGCCGAGCAGGAGGTGCTCCAGCTGCTCGAGCTCGAGCGCCCGCGCCTGGAGGCGCTGACCGCCGCGCTGCTGGAGCACGAGACGCTCGACGGCCCCGACGCCTACAAGGCGGCCGGGGTCGACGCGCCGGTCGCCCTGGAGGCTTGAGCGGGGAATCGCCCCCAGGGCGATTCCCCAATTGCTCTGGTCGCCCCCAGGGCGATCAGAGCAACCGCCCCCAGGGCGATCAGAGCAACCGGTCCAACCGGATCGGCAGGTCGCGCACGCGCCGCCCGGTCGCGTGGAAGACGGCGTTGGCGATCGCCGCCGGCGCACCCGTGATGCCGATCTCGCCGATGCCCTTGGAGCCCATCGGGTTGAGCTCGGCGTCCTCCTCCTCGATCCATGTCGCCTCGACGTCGGTGACGTCGGCGTTGACCGGGACGTGGTAGCCGGCGAAGTCGTGGTTCACGGTCGCGCCGGTGCGGGGGTCGAGGATCGCCTCCTCCATCAGCGCCATCCCCAGGCCCATGACCATCCCGCCGATCAGCTGCGAGCGGGCCAGCCGCGGCTCGATGACCTTCCCGACGGCGAAGACGCCGAGCATGCGGTCCACGCGCGTCTCGCCGGAGTCGATGTCGACGCGCACCTGCGCGAACTGCGCGCCGAAGCCGTGCTTGGCCAGGTCGGCGTCGGCGGCGACCTCCTCCTTCGTGTCGACCTCGACCTCGCCGCCGCCCTGCTCGACCAGCGCCCGGCACGCCTTGACCACGGCCGAGCCCCACGACGCGGTGCCCATGGAGCCGCCGGCCAGCATCGCGAACGGCAGCGCGGAGTCGCCGATCTCGACGACGACGCGCGATGGATCGACGTCCAGGGCGGTCGCGGCGATCCGGGTCAGCGCGGTGCGCGCGCCGGTCCCGATGTCGGCCGCGCCGATGCGGACGAGGTACGTGCCGTCGTCGTTGGCGCGCGCGGTCGCCGATGACGGCTGGCGGCGCGCCGGGTAGGTCGACGCCGCGACGCCGCTGCCGACGAGGAAGCGCCCCTCGCGGCGCACGCCCGGCGTCGGGTCGCGCTCGTCCCAGCCGAACTGCCGCGCGCCCTCGCGCAGGCAGGCGACGAGGTTGCGCGACGAGAAGCGCCGGCCCGTCTCTGGCTCGACGTCGGGCTCGTTGGCGATCCGCAGCGCGATCGGGTCCATGCCCGCCGCGACCGCGAGCTCGTCGATCGCCGACTCCAGCGCGAACATCCCCGGGGCCTCCCCCGGCGCGCGCTTCCACGACGGCGTCGGCACGTCCAGGCGCACGAGGCGATGGGCGGTGCGGCGGTTGGGCGAGGCGTACATCACGCGCGAGCAGGTCGTCGTCTGCTCGGCGAACTCCTTGATCGTCGAGGACTGCTCGAACGCCTCGTGGACGAGGGCCGTCAGCGTCCCGTCGGCGTTGGCGCCCAGACGCACGCGCTGGATCGTCGGCGTGCGGTACCCGACCATCGTGAACAGCTGCTGGCGGGTCAGCGCGAGCTTGACCGGGCGGCCGAGCGCCTGGGCGGCGAGCGCGGCGAGGATGACGTTGGGGCGCGGCGTCCCCTTGGACCCGAACCCGCCGCCGACGTGATGGGAGATGATCCGCACCCGCCCGCTGTCGACGCCGAGGATCTTGGAGACCGAGTTGGCGGCCATCGGGGCGCCCTGCGTGGAGTCGTACAGCGTCAGGTGGCCGTCGTCGGACCACGTCGCGACCGTCGCGTGCGGCTCCATCGGCTGGTTGTGGTCGTTGGGCGTGGAGTACACGGCGTCGACGACGAGGTCGGCCTTCTCCAGCGCCCGGTCGGGATCGCCCGTGCCCTCGTCGGTCGGGAAGCCGGCGTTGACCTTGTCGGGCTTGTAGAGGCCGGGATGGGAGTCGCTGAGCTCGACGTCGGGCGTCTGCTCGCGGTACTCGACCGCCAGCAGCCGCGCGCCCTCGCGGGCGGCCTCGAGCGTCTCGGCGATCACCAGCGCGACGACCTGCCCGTGGTAGGCGACGGCGCTGGTCTGCAGGACGGCGAGCTCCGGCTCGGAGTCGGCGTCCTCGGCGACCCGCGGCGCGTTCTCGTAGGTCAGGACCTCGAGGACCCGCGGGTGGGCGAGCGTCTCGCCGGCGTCGAAGCCGTGGATGCGCCCCTTGGCGATCGTCGAGGTCACGGCGACCGCGGTCGCGACGCCCTCGATCTGCTGCTCGTAGGCGTAGCGCGCGGCGCCGGTGACCTTGTCGCGGCCCTCGATGCGGCGCAGGCCGTCGATCGTCGCTGCGGAGACCGGGGTCATGCGGCCACCCCCGCGAGGTCGGCCAGGACGGTGACGATCAGGTTGCGGGCCAAGGGCACCTTGAAGGCGTTCTGCTCCAGCGGCCGCGCCTGGTCCAGCTCGGCGGCGGCGGCGGCGGCGAAGCGCTCCGCGGTCGCCGGTCCGCCGCGCAGCTCCTCCTCGGCGCGCTCGGCGCGCCATGGGGCGTGGGCCACGCCGCCCAGCGCGATGCGCACGTCGCGGATCGTGCCGTCCTCGTCGCACTGCAGCGCGGCGGCGACGGAGACGACGGCGAACGAGAACGACGCGCGGTCGCGCACCTTGCGGTAGCTGGAGCGGCGGGCGGCCTCCAGCGGCGGGAGCTGGATCGCCACGATCAGGTCGCCGGGATCCAGCACCGTGTCGCGCTCGGGCGCATCGCCGGGCAGGCGGTGCAGGCCGGGCATCGGGATGTGCCGCTCGCCCGCCGCGCCCTCGACCAGGACCTCGGCCCCCACGGCGGTGAGCGCGACCGCGAGGTCGGAGGGGTGGGTGGCGATGCACGCGGCGGAGTGGCCGAGGATGGCGTGGTTGCGGTGCTCGCCGTCCAGCGCGCCGCAGCCGCTGCCGGGATCGCGCTTGTTGCAGTCCAGCGAGGTGTCGGTGAAGTAGGCGCAGCGGGTGCGCTGCAGCAGGTTGCCGCCGATCGTCGCCAGGTTGCGCAGCTGCGGGGAGGCGCCCGACAGCAGCGCCTGGGACACCATCGGGTAGCGGGTGCGCAGCAGCGGATCGCGCGCGAGGTCGCTGTTGCGCACCGCGGCGCCGACCCGCAGGCCGCCGCCGTCGGTCTCCCGCACCGCGTCGTGGCCGAGCCGGGCGACGTCCACGAGCAGGTCGGGCGTCTCCACGCCGAGGCGCATCAGGTCGACGAGGTTCGTACCGCCGCCGAGGTAGCGGGCGTGCTCGGCACCGCTCGCGGTCAACGTGGCCACAGCGCCCTCGGCGTTCTCGGGGCGCTCGAAGCGGAACGGCTTCATGCGGCACCTCCCACGCGCTCGGCGGCCCCCGACCGCGCGGAGGCGACCTCGCGGATCGCGCTGACGATGTTGGGGTAGGCGCCGCAGCGGCAGATGTTGCCGCTCATCCGCTCGCGGATCAGGTCGTCGGACAGCGGGCCGTCGACGGCCTCGTCGAGCTCGTCGATGAAGCCGGCGGCCGAGCAGATCTGGCCCGGCGTGCAGTACCCGCACTGGAACGCGTCGTGCTCGATGAACGCCTCCTGCAACGGATGCAGCTGGTCGCCCGTCGCGAGACCCTCGATCGTCGTGACCTCGCTGCCGTCATGGGCGACGGCGAGCGCGAGGCACGCGTTGGCCCGGCGGCCGTCCAGCAGAACGGTGCATGCCCCGCACTGACCGTGATCACAGCCCTTCTTGGCCCCGGTCAGGCCGAGCCGCTCGCGGAGCAGGTCCAGGAGGGAGATGCGGGTGTCGACGACGAGCTGGTGGTTCTCCCCGTTGATGGTCAGATCGATCTCGACCTGCGTGACGGGTGCGGCTTCGCGGTGGTGGAGCGCCATGACCGGGTGTTACCCGGAGGGCCCTCCGCTCAAAGGTCAGGCGACGCGGCGCAGCGTGTGGTGGGCGCGCCTGGAGCGCGCGAGCGCGTCCTCGGCCGACGCGTGCAGGATGTCCGAATCACGGTGACGGGCCTGCGAGGCGCCGATCGAGACGGGCGCGGTGTTGCCGAAGCGATCGGCGCGCTGCAGCGTGTGGTGGATGCGGCGCACGACGATCTCCGCCTGGCGCTCGGTCGTCTCGGGCATCAGCAGGCCGAAGCGGTCGCCGGAGATGCGGAAGCCGTAGTCGCAGACGCGCACGTCGCAGATCGAGCGCGCGACGCGGCGCAGCGTCTCGTCGCCGACCGCGTGACCGCGCGTCGCGTTGATCGTCGCGAGGTGGTCGATGTCGACGAGCGCCAGCGTCAGCGCGCGGCCGTGGCGGATCGCCCGCTCGGTCTCCGAGGCGAGGCGCTCCCGGTAGGCGCGGAGGTTGCCCAGGCCGGTGAGGCCGTCCTCGAGCGCGGCGCCGGCGACGTGCTGGAAGTCCTGGGCGTGTAGTAGCTGGGCGGCGATCAGCCCGCTGAGCAGGTTCAGCGTCGTCTCGTCGCGGTCGTCGAACGCCCTGACCTGCCCGGCGACGACCTTCAGGACGCCGAGCGTGCGGCCCTGGTGCACGAGCGGGACGCAGAGCATCGCGGCGACGCCGACGCGCGCGCACGCCTCGCGGTCGACGCGCTCGTCCACGGTGCAGTCGTCGCAGCGCAGGGCACGACCGGCGGCGAGGCAGGCGCCCGAGAGCGAGCCGAGCTGCTTCGGGCTCTGCCCGAGGTAGGCGACGGCTGAGCCCGCCGCGGCGCGGTAGGACATCTCGTCGCCCTGGGAGATCTCCAGCACGGCGCCGTCGGCGCGGGTCAGCTTGCGTGCCTCGCGGCAGACCAGGTCCATCACCGCGTTGAGCTCCAGGCCCGAGGCGACGATCTCCGTCTGCGCGGCGACGATGGCCATGAGGACTTCGGCGTCAGGTGTTGCGGGGGACATCACCTGGTGGATCGGCACATCACCCGCTGGACATGAGCCAGCTGGACGGGGATACGAACGGACGGGCTCAGAGGACGGAGTGCAAGGACGCGGCGACGGGCTCCAGCTTCGCGCTCACCGATGCATCATGGCGCAGGCTATGCCGCCGCCAGACGCCGCTCGCGCAGCAGCGAGGCGACCACGCCCGCGCCCAGGATCGCGGCGATCGCGGGGAGGCTGAGCTCCGGGCCGACCTTGAAGAACAGCTCGCCGACGACCATCTTGGCTCCGATGAACACCAGCAGGGCGGCCAGCGCGGCCTTCAGGTAGTAGAGCCGCTCGACGAGCTCGGCCACGAGGAAGAACAGCGGGCGCAGGCCGAGCAGCGCGAACGCGTTGGCGGCGAAGACGATGTAGGCGTCGTCGGTGATGGCCAGGATCGCCGGGACCGAGTCCAGGGCGAAGAGGATGTCGACGATCGCGATCGCGGCGAGCGCGCCGGCGCCGGCCGACAGCGGCAGGCGCTTCTGGATCTTCTCGACGAGCTTCTGCTCGCCGCCGTGGTCGTTGCGGCTGCGGAACATCCGCCAGCCCGTCCAGATCAGGAAGGCGGCGAAGACGTAGTTCAGCCAGTGCGCGGACTCCAGCGCGGCGGCGCCGGCGACGATCAGGATGCCGCGCAGCACGAGCGCGCCGACGATCCCCCAGCTCAGCAGCCTGTGCCGCTGCGCGGGCGCGATCCCGAACGCGGTGAAGACGATCAGGAAGACGAAGACGTTGTCCAGCGACAGCGACTTCTCGACCAGGTAGCCGGCCAGGAACGACGACGCCTGGCCGCCGCTGCCGAACAGCAGCAGGACGACGAAGAACGAGAGCGCGATGCCGACCCAGACGATGCTCGCCACGGTGGCGGCGCGCATCGACATCTCGCCTCCGCGGCCGCGGATGAGCAGCAGGTCGACGGCGAGCAGGACGACGAGAGCGGCGACGAGGGCGAGCCAGTTCATGGGTGCGGTGGGTCCTTCGCGGGTCGGTTGATGCGGCCTCGCGAAGGTTTGACCGCCCCGGATGGACCGAGGCCGCGTGCACCGGGCGCCCGAGGGCACCGTCTTGACGGCACACGCCGACGGGCTACTTCCCTTCGACG
>JAOPZL010000092.1 GCA_025964175.1 Solirubrobacterales bacterium | reverse complement strand
CCACCGCCGCGATGTCGACGACGTTGAGCAGCGGGTTCGTCGGCGTCTCCACCCACACCAGGCGCGTGTGGTCCCCGACGACGCGCTCCAGCGCCGCCAGGTCGGTCTGGTCGACGAGGTCGTAGCGCAGGCCCCAGCGGGTGAGCACCTTGTCGACCAGCCGGTACGTGCCGCCGTAGAGGTCGGCGGGCAGCACGATGTGGTCGCCCGCCCGGCAGGTGTGGGTCAGGACGGCGTGGGCGGCGGCCAGCCCGCTGGCGAAGGCGACGGCCTGACCGCCCTCGAAGTCGCCCAGCGCGTTCTCCAGCGCGGTGCGCGTCGGGTTGGCCGAGCGCGCGTAGTCGTAGTCGCCGACGAACTCGCCGACCGCGGGCTGACGGTAGGTCGAGGTCTGGT
Organism: Solirubrobacterales bacterium; assembly: GCA_025964175.1. Taxonomy (GTDB): domain Bacteria; phylum Actinomycetota; class Thermoleophilia; order Solirubrobacterales; family Solirubrobacteraceae; genus Capillimicrobium. Next base: position 3,843 of record JAOPZL010000092.1, on the reverse strand, counting down.
GGATCGCCGGGATGACCGACCCGAAGGAGGGGTCGGGCTCCAGCCCCGCGTGCACGGCCCGGGTGGCGAAGTCGAGCGGCTCGCTCATCGGGCCAGCGCCTCCAGGAGGTCGGCGCGCGAGATGATGCCGGCGGGTATCCCGCGGTCGACGACGAGCAGCGCCTGGCGCTCGCCGACGAGCAGCGCCACCGCGTCGGCGACCGGCGCGTCGGCGCCGATCCCGGGCAGCGGCGGCTCCATCACGTCGACCACCTGGGCGTCGAGGAGGCTCGGGTCGTTGACCGCGTGGGCGAGCAGGCCGCGCTCGGCGATCGAGCCGACGACGACCTCCTCGTCGTGCGCGGAGACGACCGGCAGCTGGGAGACGCGGTGCTCGTGCAGGAGCGCGACGGCATCGCGAACGCGCTGATGGGCGTTGACGGTGATCAGCGGCGGCACCCCGCCGCCGACCGTGGTGCGCCGGCGCAGGACCTCGCCGACGGTGCGATCCCCGGCGCGCTCGAGGAAGCCGTGCTCGGTCATCCACGCGTCGTTGTAGACCTTGCTCAGGTAGGAGCGCCCGCCGTCGGGCAGGATCACCGCGACCATCGCCTCTGGGTCGTCGATCCCGCGCGCGACCTCGAGCGCGGCCCACACGGCCATGCCCGCCGAGCCGCCGGACAGGATGCCCTCGGTCATGGCCAGGCGGCGCGCGGTCAGGAAGGCGTCGCGGTCGGTCACGGTGACGTAGCGGTCGACGATCGACGGGTCGTACGCCGGCGGCCAGAAGTCCTCTCCGACGCCCTCGATCAGGTAGCCGCGCACGTCGGCCTCCGAGGCCGCGGAGTAGATCGAGCCGGCCGGATCGGCGCCGATCACCTGGATGTCGGGATTGCGCTCTCGCAGGTAGCGGGCGGTCCCGGTGATCGTGCCGCCCGTGCCGACGCCGATGACGAGGTGGGTGATCGCCCCGCCGCTCTGCTCCCACAGCTCCGGCCCCGTCGAGGCGTAGTGCGCGGCGGGGTTGGCCGGGTTGGCGTACTGGTTGGGCCGGAACGCCCCGGGGATCTCCTCGGTGAGGCGCTCGGCGACCTTGTAGTAGGACTGCGGCGATTGGGGCGGGACCTCGGTCGGCGCGATCACGACCTCGGCTCCGTACGCGCGCAGGAGGTCGATCTTCTCCCGGCTCATCTTGTCGGGCATGACCGCGATCACCCGGTAGCCCTTCAGGCGCGCGGCGATCGCGAGCCCGGTGCCGGTGTTGCCGCTCGTCGGCTCCACGATCGTGCCGCCCGGCTTGAGCAGGCCGTCGCGCTCGGCCGCCTCGATCATGCTGACGGCGACGCGGTCCTTGATCGAGCCACCCGGGTTCAGCATCTCCATCTTCGCCACCAGCTGGGGCGTGAGGCCGGCACCGAGGCGACTCAGCCGGACCAGCGGCGTCGCGCCGATCGTGTCGAGGATCGAGTCGCGGATGTCGCTGCCGGTCTCGGTGCCCATCCGTTCAGTGTGGCACCCGCGCGGCGCCGCTCGGGCGCTCTCGTCCGGCGAGCCACGCGGCCTCTTCCTCGCCCAGTTCCGTGTGCGCCGGGATCCCCTGCTGGACCTCGAGCGCAAGCGCGTTCCAGTCCGCCGAAGCGCGCAGCTCGCCCAGGACCGCGAACAGCAGGCCCTCCATCCGGCGCAGCAGCAGCGCCTCGGGCGGGATCGTCTGCATCCGCATGAGGTCGTAGTGGTCCGAGCGCGGGCCGGAGGTCCGCTCGGCGAGGTCGCGCACGGCGTCGGGCGTGAGCCGCCGCTCCCCCGGGAGCAGCCACCACTCGGTCGCCTCCCGCATCTGGGACAGGATGCGGTCGGCCGGGAACGCCGACGCGTCGGGCAGGTAGCCGAGCTGCGCCATCTCGGCGTGGACCTCCACCGCGTCGCCCTCCACCAGCGCGCGGGCCAGCCGCCGCTCGCCGGTCAGGTAGTCGGGCGGGACGATGCGCATCAGGCCGAAGTCCAGGAAGCAGACGCGGCCGTCGGCGCGCAGCAGGACGTTGCCGGGGTGCGGGTCGCCCGAGGCGCGGCCCTCGCGGGCCAGCAGGCCGTAGTAGAAGCGGAAGAGGATCTCGCCGACGCGGTCGCGCTCGCCGTCGGGAAGGGCCTTGACCGCCTCGAACCCGAGGCCGTCGACGAACTCGGTGACGAGGACCCGGCGGGTGGAGAGCTCGGTGTGGACGGGCGGGACGTAGGCGAACGGATGACCGCGAAACGCGCGCTCCACCGCGCGCTGGTTCTGGGCTTCCAGCTCGTAGTCGAGCTCCTCGGCGATGCGGTCGCGCAGCTCGCCCATGACGGCGCGGGCGTCCAGGCCGGGCGCGAGGCGACGGATGAGCGGCAGCAGCAGGTTCGCGTTGCGCAGGTCGGTCTCGACCGCCTCGGCGACGCCCGGGTACTGGACCTTGACCGCGACGTCGGCGCCGTCGTGGGTCGTCGCGCGGTGGACCTGGCCGATCGAGGCGGCGGCGACCGGCTCCTCGCCGAACTCGTGGAAGTGGTCGGCGAGCTTGCCACCGAGGTCCTTCTCGACGACCTTGCGGATCTGGGCGAAGGAGACCGACGGGGCGTCGTCGCGCAGCTTGGCGAGCTTGGCCTTGAACGCCTCGCGCTCCCCCTCGGGGACGGCCTCGAAGTCGATCGTCGAGAGGACCTGGCCGAACTTCATCGCCGCGCCCTTCATCTTCCCCAGCTGGGTGACGATCTCGTCGGCGGTGGCCATCGCCCGGGCCGAGTCGGCGGCGGCGGCGTCCTCGTCGGTGCGGCTGCGGTTGGCGATGCGCGTGGCCGTCCACCGCAGTGACTGCCCGGCGACGAGGCCGCCGAGCCTGGCGGTGCGGCCGATGCGGCTGCTCGGGACCTTCTCGTCGCTGGACATGCCCTGAAGGTACGGGAGAGGTAGGTTCCCGGATCGATGTCCGCTCCGCTGCTGGCCGTCGACGGCCCGTCCCTGATCTACCGCGCGTTCTTCGCGCTGCCCGATTCGATCACCGATGACGAGGGCCGCCCGGTCAACGCGCTGCTGGGGATGGCGAACCTGCTCGTGCAGGCCGTCGAGCAGCACGATCCGCGCGCGGTGGCGCTCTGCTGGGGCGCCGAGGCCGCGACCTACCGCGTCGAGCTGTGGCCCGAGTACCACGCCGACCGCCCCCCGGTCCCGCCCGCGCTGGCCGAGCAGTTCGAGTGGGCGGGCGCCTTCTTCGGCGCGCTGGACTGGCACTCCCACGTCCACGACACGCTCGAGGCCGACGACCTGCTCGGCTCGCTGGCCACCGTGGAGACGGAGGCGGGCGGCTCGTCGCTGCTCTTCACCGGCGATCGCGACATGTACCAGTGCGTCAACGACTCGGTGCGGGTCCTGTGGCCGGGCGGCGGGAAGGGCTCGGCCGAGGTCATCGACGCGGCGGGCGTCAAGCAGCGCTACGGGATCGGACCGGAGCTGGTGCCGGACTTCATCGCCCTGCGCGGCGACCCGTCGGACTCGATCCCGGGCGGCAAGGGCATCGGCGAGAAGACGGCCCGCGACCTGCTGCTGGAGTACGGCTCGCTGGAGGGCGCCATCGCCAACGCGGTCCGGGAGCGCCCCCGCGTCCAGGCCGCCCTGCGCGAACAGGCCCACGAGCTGCGCGCCTTCCGCGAGATGGCGACGCTCGTCCACGTGCCGGTGGAGCGCCCGCCCGACACGCCGACGAACTGGTCGGGCGGCGCCGCCGCGGCGCGCGAGCGGGGGATGAACCGGCTGGCCGAGAGGCTCGAGGCGAAGGCGGGCTAGAGGCGGGCGCCGCTCAGCGCTGGGAGCGCCGGCCCGGTCGCGCGGCCGGCGCC
>JAOPZL010000009.1 GCA_025964175.1 Solirubrobacterales bacterium | reverse complement strand
AGTCGTTCTGCGTGCTGCCCGATGTCCGCACCGTGGGCGTCCAGGGCGACGAGCGCACGTACGGCTACGTGGTCGTCATCCGTGCCGTCACCAGCGACGACGCGATGACCGCCGACTGGGCTCGGCTGCCGTACGACCTCCTCGAGCAGATCGCCTCGCGGATGATCAACGAACTGCGCGAGGTCAACCGGGTGGTGCTCGACATCACGAGCAAGCCGCCCGGGACGATCGAGTGGGAGTAGCCCCCGGCATCTGACGTCTGAGCCGGGCCCGGCTCAGACGTCCCAGCTCTTGAGCGCGGCCAGCGGGTCGATCGCCTGCCCGCCGGTGTACCAGCCGGGCGCCGTCCACAGCTCGAAGTGCAGGTGGCAGCCGTTCGCGTCGCCGGTGTCCCCGACGTAGCCGACGACCTCGCCGGTCTGGACGCGGTCGCCCTTGGCCGGCAGGGCCGCGTCGCGCAGGTGCATGTAGGCCGTGTCGTCGCCGGTACCGTCGCCGTCGATCACGAGGTAGTTGCCGGCCGCCGATTGGGCGCCGTTGAACGTGACGGTCCCGCCGCGGGCGGCGACGATCGGGGTGCCGCAGGCGGCGAAGAGGTCCTGGCCCTCGTGGGTGTGGCCGGATCGGCCCGTGCCGAAGCGGGCGGCGCCGTCGCCGTAGGTGTGCCTGCCGGCGATCGGGAAGGCGAACGGGCGCAGCTCGACGGTGTCGGCGGCGACGGGCGCGCCGTCGGCTTGCGCGGCCTGGGCGGCCATGGCGGTCGTCCTCGACGCGGCCGACGTCCACACCTGGAACTGGTAGCGCACGGCGGTGTCGGGGGCGGTCCTGCCCACGTTGGCGTCCCAGCTGATCGCCTGCTCGGCTCCGGGCGCGACGGCCGCGGTCGTCCAGCGGCGCACGACGGTCCCGTCGGGCACGCGCACGAGCGCCACCGAGAGCGCGACCGGGGCCGTCCCCTTGACGGTGACGGTCAGGGTGGCCGGCCTGGCCCCGCCGAAGTAGACGGTCCGGGCCGAGAGCCGGGTGTCCAGCGTGGCGGACGAGCGCAGGTTGGCCACGACCTTGGCGATCGGGGCTCCGGCCACGCCGAGCTCGGTGGCGGGCACGCCGATCGTGATCTCGTCCTCGCTCGGGGCGGAGGCCATCGACCCGGCCTGGACGAGGAGCGGGCCGTCGCCGGCACCCGCGGGGACGACGACGTCGAGGCCGGCGCCGGTCACCCGGGTCGGCCTGGCGTTGGCGCCGCCGGCGAAGACCACGAGGCTCGTCGTGGCGAGGTTGGCGCCCCTGACGCGCAGGGTCGCGCCCGCCGGGACCGCGCTGAGGTCGACGCAGCCGATCGAGCATGCGACGCCGGCCACGGTGGGGGCGGGGGACGCGGACGCGCCGCCCGCGGAGACCGTCCCGCCGCCCGCCTGGCCGGCGGGGGCCGACGAAGCGGCGGCGATCGCCGCGCCGGGCACCACGACCGCGACGGCCGCCGCGCAGGCGACTGCCCGGGCGGTAGCCCGACGACGCCAAGATCCATCCTGGAGCGCGTTCCTTCTCACCGCTGACCTTCTCCTTGCTGCCGGGCCTACGAGGTGTGCCGGGCAAGGCCCGGACACGGTGAGACCCTCTTCCGGCGCCTGACGGCATCGGTGGCTCGCGCGGCAAGGACCGCGCTACGGGGCATGCCCCGATTCGCCCCAGGAGCCGTGTCCGACACGGCTCCGATGGGTCCCCGTTCCACGTCTCGCCGGCGGAGTGGCGGGGCGTGGACTCGGCGTGATCTGACGGTGTGGGACCATAGAGAGGCCATCGGCGTGAAAGCCAGCGCCCGAGCCAAGAATTCGCTCGATGTACGGATTCCCTATCCTCTGTGACCGGCCGCGCCCTGCCGCGGCCAAAACCATGCCATGACCAAGACCTTCGTTGCCACCCCCGCGACCGCCGAGCGAAACTGGCTCGTCGTTGACGCCAATGGCCAGACGCTCGGGCGTCTCGCCACCCAGATCGCCGATGCCCTGCGCGGAAAGCGCAAGCCGGAGTACACGCCGCACTGCGACACCGGCGACTTCGTCGTGGTGGTGAACTGCGAGAAGATCCAAGTGACCGGGAACAAGCGCACCGAGAAGCGCTACTACCGTCACTCGGGCTACCCCGGCGGGCTCAAGAGCCGCACGTTCGAGGAGATGATCGAGCGCAAGCCCGAGGAAGTCATCCGCCACGCCGTCAAGGGCATGCTTCCTCGCAACCGCCTCGCTCGCAAGCAGCTGACCAAGCTGAAGGTGTACGCCGGTCCCGAGCATCCGCACACCGCTCAGCAGCCGCAACCCATGGAGATTTCGTAGTCAATGGCCGACGACGCCACCCCGCAGGACGAGCAGGAGACCACGCCGGCCGTCGAGGAGACCGCCGCAGAGGCCGCTCCCGCGACCGACGCTGCTGCCCCGGCCGCTGAGGTCGAGGAGACCCCCGCCGCCGCCGCTCCCGCCGAGGAGCCCGCCGCCGCAGAGGCCGCCGCTCCCGCCGCCGATGCTCCTTCGCAGGAGCCGACCGCTGCCGCCCCCGACGCCCCCGCGACCGCCGACGAGGCCGTCGAGGAGGACGAGACCGACGGGGACGAGACGCCCCGCGTCAAGCCCGCGATCCCGGGCATGGACCTCGCGCCCGACATCGTCCCCGAGGGGGTCGATCCGCTCGCGCGCACCGAGGCCGAGGAGGCCGAGGAGGCCGCTGCGGCGCAGGAGGCCGAGGATCTCGCCAACGAGACCCCGGTCGTCGCGACGATCAACCTCGCCGCCGACGCGCGCTACAGCGCGACCGGCAAGCGCAAGACGGCCATCGCTCGCGTGATCCTGAAGCCGGGCACGGGCGCGTACATCGTCAACGGGAAGACGCTGGACGTCTTCTTCCCGCGTGCCACCCTGCAGAAGAACATCCGCCAGCCGCTCGAGGCCGTCGGCTACGACGACCGCATGGACGTCGTCGCGTCGCTCGTGGGCGGCGGTGTGTCGGCGCAGGCCGGCGCCCTGCGCCACGGCATCTCGCGTGCGCTGCTGGAGGCGGACCCGAACCTGCGTGGCGAGCTCAAGCGCCGCGGCTTCCTGACGCGTGACTCGCGCGCCAAGGAGCGCAAGAAGGCCGGCCTCAAGAAGGCCCGCAAGAAGCCGCAGTTCTCCAAGCGCTAGCGGATCTGGCCACCCGTGGCCCGCAAGCTCTTCGGTACGGACGGGGTCCGCGGCGAGGTCGGCAAGGTTCTCACCGCCGATCTCGCCCTGGCCCTGGGCCGTGCCGCCACCGCGGGCGCTCCGGCGCAGCGCCCGCGGGTCCTGCTCCTGCGTGACACGCGGGAGTCGGGCGAGATGCTCGAGTCCGCGCTCGCGGCCGGCATCACGTCGGTCGGCGGTGACGCGTTCATCGCCGGCGTGCTGCCGACGCCCGCCGCGCCGCTGATGGTCCGTCGCTACGGCTTCGACCTCGCCGCGGTGATCAGCGCGTCGCACAACCCGTACGGCGACAACGGCATCAAGTTCTTCGGCTCGGACGGCTTCAAGCTCTCCGACGCCGCCGAGCTCGAGATCGAGCGGGCACTCCAAGCGCCCGCGCCGCTCCCGGCCGACGGCCACGTCGGCCGCGTCCACGACCTGCACGGCACGCACGAGGACTACCTGCGCGAGCTGGCCGGCCGCTTCGAGAGCCTGGACCTGTCGGGCGTGAAGGTGCTGCTCGACTGCGCGCACGGTGCCACCTACGAGGTCGCGCCGGAGATCTTCCGCCGCCTCGGGGCCGAGGTGACCACGATCGCCGCCGATCCCGACGGCCGCAACATCAACGCGGGCGTCGGCTCGACCCACGTCGAGATGCTTGCCGCGCGGATCGCGGAGTCCGGCCACGACGTCGGCTTCGCCTTCGACGGGGACGGTGACCGCGTGCTCGCCGTCGACCGCACGGGCACGGTCGTCGACGGCGACGAGCTCGTCGCCCTGGCCGTCCTGCACCTCAAGGTCCCGGGCGTCGCTGTCACGGTGATGACGAACTACGGCTTCCACGCGGCGATGGAGCAGCGCGGGATCGAGGTCGTCGCCGCGGCCGTCGGCGACCGCTACGTGCTCGAGGAGCTGCGCGCCCGTAACTGGCGCCTCGGCGGCGAGCAGTCGGGCCACATCATCGACATGGACTTCTGCCCCTCGGGCGACGGCATCGCCTCCGCGCTGCTGACGCTGGAGTCCCTGCGCGGCGGCGACCTCGCCGATCGCGACGTGATGACGAAGCTTCCCCAGCGGCTGGTCAACGTGCGCGTCGCCGACCGCGACGCGACGATGGCCTCGCCGAAGCTCTCCGAGGCCACCGCGCGCGAGGCCGCGGCCCTGGCCGGGCGCGGGCGCGTCCTGCTGCGCCCCAGCGGCACCGAGCCGCTGGTCCGCGTGATGGTCGAGGCACCGACCGCCGAGGAGGCCGACGCCGTGTGCGAACGGCTCGTCTCCGTCGTCTCCGCCGCCGCCTGAGCCGCGGCCAGTCGGGCGCGAACTTCCCCAAGCGGCACCGGTAGCACCGCTATCGTCTCGTTTCATGTGCGGGATCGTCGGATACGTTGGCCAGCGCCCGGTGCAGGAGATCCTGCTGGCCGGGCTGCGCAAGCTGGAGTACCGCGGCTATGACTCCGCGGGCATCTCCGTCATCGCCGACGGAGAGATCGACTCCGTGCGGGCGGTGGGCAACCTCGACGCGCTCGATGTCGCCATGCACGGCGCCGGAGGGGTCGCGCTCGCGGCCCGCCCGGCGACGATCGGCATCGGCCACACGCGCTGGGCCACGCATGGGCGCGTCTCCGAGGAGAACGCCCACCCCCACTTCGACACGAGCGACCGCGTGCACGTGGTCGTCAACGGCATCGTCGAGAACTACATGGCGCTCAAGGACCGGCTCACCGCCGACGGCGCCGTCTTCACCTCCGAGACCGACGCCGAGGTCATCGCGCACCTGATCGCGACCTACCTCGACGACGACCTCGTCGAGGCGGTCCGCGCCGCCTACGCCGAGCTCGAAGGCCACTTCGCGTTCGTCGCGATGTCGCTGGACGACCCCGACACGCTCGTCGGCGCGCGCCTGGAGTGCCCGCTGATCATCGGGCGCGGCGACGGCGAGCAGTTCGTCGCCTCCGCGGTGCCGGCCTTCATGGCCCACACGCGCGAGGTCCAGGTCATCGAGAACGACGAGCTCGTCATCCTGCGCCCCGACGGGGTCCAGCTGATCCGCCCCGACGGCACGCTCATCGAGCGCGAGGTCACGCACGTCGACTGGGACGAGGAGACCGCCGAGAAGGGCGGCTACGAGTCGTTCATGCTCAAGGAGATGTACGAGCAGGCCGACGCGCTGGCCGACACGATCTTCGATCGCACCGCGCGCGGCGACGGCGTCGACCTCGACGAGGCCGACGCCCTGGACGAGGGGCTCCTGGCCGGCGTCTCGCGGATCGTCGTCGTCGCCTGCGGCACCAGCCTGCACGCGGGCATGATCGGCCGCTACGCGATCGAGACGTGGGCGCGTGTCCCCGTCGAGGTCGAGATCGCCTCCGAGTACCGCTACCGCGACCCGATCGTCGGGCCGAACGACCTCGTGATCGGGATCACGCAGTCGGGCGAGACCGCCGACACGCTCGCCGCGATGCGGCTGGCCAAATCCCGCGGGGCGACCGTCCTGGCGGTGACGAACGTCCGCGGCTCGCAGGCCACCCGCGACGCCGACGGCATCCTCTACACCCGCGCCGGGCTCGAGATCGGGGTCGCCGCGACGAAGACGTTCACCTGCCAGGTCGCCGTCATGCTGCTGCTCGCGCTGCGGCTCGCCGAGCTCAACGGCGCGCTCTCCCGCGAGCGCCTGGCCGAGCTCGTCCCCGAGGTCAAGCACCTGCCCTCGCTCGTCACCGAGCTGATGGACAACCTCCTGCCCGAGGTCGACGCGCTCGCCGAGCGCTGGTGGCAGGCGGACTTCTTCCTCTACCTCGGGCGCCATGCCGGCCTCGCGGTCGCCCACGAGGGCGCGCTGAAGCTGAAGGAGATCTCCTACATCTCCACCGACGCGTACGCGGCGGGCGAGATGAAGCACGGGCCGATCGCGCTGCTGGACGAGATGACGCCCGTCGTCTGCGTGGCCACCGACTCGCCCGTCCTGGACAAGGTGATCTCCAACATGCAGGAGGTCCGCGCCCGCGGCGCGCACGTGATCGCGATCACGACCGCGGGCAACGCCGACATCGGCCACCACGCCGAGTCGACGCTGGCCATCCCGCGCACCGACTGGATGCTGCAGCCGATCCTCGCGGTCATCCCGCTGCAGCTGCTCGCCTACGGGATCGCCCGCCGCCGCGGCCTGAACGTGGACCAGCCGCGGAACCTCGCCAAGACCGTCACCGTCGAGTAGGGCGAGACCGCCGTGATGAGCGCCGTCGGACTCGACCTGCTCGAGATCGACCGACTCGAGCGGGCGCTGGAACGCCGTCCGCGGCTGGCGCAGCGGCTCTTCACCGAGGGTGAGCGAGCGTACGCGGCGCAGCGCGTCCGCCCCGCCCAGCACCTCGCCGCGCGGTTCTGCGCGAAGGAGGCGGTGGCGAAGGCGCTACGGCTGACCGCGTGGTCCTGGCAGGACATCGAGGTCGTGAGCTCGCAGGACGGCCCGCGCATCGTGCTGCGCGGTGCCCTGGAGGGGCTGGACGTGGACGTCGACGTGTCGCTGACCCACACGCGCGGCATGGCGGGAGCGGTGGCGCTGATACGCGATCCCGGGCGCGGGTAGGCGGGATCGATGAGCGACGCCGGCGCCCGCGACCCCCACTGGCTGCAGCCGCTGTACAGCGCGGAGCAGATGCGGGCGACCGACCGCTGGGCGATCGAGGAGCGTCGCGTCCCCTCGCTGGACCTGATGGAGCGCGCGGGCAGCGGGCTGGCCGCGCTCGTCAGCGCGATCCAGCCCGACGGCCTGGTCGTCATCGCCTGCGGAACCGGCAACAACGGCGGCGACGGCTTCGTCGCCGCCCGCGTGCTGCACGACGCCGGGCGCGACGTGCGGGTGCTGCTGGCCGGGGACCCGGAGAAGATCTCCGGCGACGCCGCCGAGAACCTCCGCCGGCTGACCGTGGGCGTCGAGCCGTGGTCGGCCGTCGCGCTGGACGGCGCCGCCGTGATCGTCGACGCGCTCCTGGGCACCGGCTTCAGCGGCGAGGTCCGGGGCGTCGTCGGCGAGGCGATCCGCGCGATCGCGTCGACCGGCGACCCGGTCGTCGCCGCCGACGTCCCGTCGGGCGTGGACGCCTCCACCGGCGAGGTCTCCGGCCCCGCGATCGCGGCGACCGCGACCGGCACGTTCCACGCGGCCAAGCCCGGGCTGTGGATCGCGCCGGGCAAGCACCATGCCGGCGACGTGCACGTGATCCCCATCGGGATCCCCGACGGGGCGCCCGTGCAGGCGACGGTGTTCCTCGTGGAGGAGGACGTGACCGAGCTCGCGCCCAAGCGGCTCCCCGACTCGACGAAGTTCACCTCCGGGCACGTCCTCGTCTGCGGCGGCTCGCTCGGCCTGACCGGCGCGCCGTGCATGGCCGCGGACGCGGCGATGCGCGCGGGCGCCGGCTACGTCACCGCCTGCATCCCGCGCTCGCTGAACCTCGTCTTGGAGACGCGCCTGCTGGAGGTCATGACGCTGCCGCTGCCCGATGACGACGGTGCGCTGACCCTCGCGGGCGCCCGGACCGTGCTCGACGAGGCCACGCGCCGCGGCGGCGCGCTGATCGTGGGCCCCGGGTTCGGCAAGGCCGACGGCTCGGTGCAGCTGGCGCGCACGCTGGCCGCCGACGCCGATGTCGCCCTCGTCCTGGACGCCGACGGCCTCAACGCCCACGCCGGCCGGCTGGAGCTCCTGCGCGAGCGCCGCGCGCCGACCGTCCTGACCCCGCACGCGGGCGAGCTCGGGCGCCTGCTGGCGGTCGACGCCAAGGAGATCGAAGCCCACCGCCTGCGCTACGTCCGCGACGCCGCGGCCCGCTCGGGCGCGATCGTCGTGCTCAAGGGCGACGACACGCTGATCGCGGAGCCCGGGGGCCGCGTCGCCGTCTCGCGCGGCGGTGCGGGCGCGCTGGCCACCGCGGGCACGGGCGACGTCCTCTCGGGCGTCACGGGGGCGATGCTCGCCCGCATCGAGGATCCGTTCACCGCCGTCTGCGCCGCCGTCGAGCTGCACCGCCGCGCGGGCCGCCGGGCGGCCGCCGAGGTCGGCGCGGCCGAGGGCGTGATCGCCTCCGACGTGATCGCCGCGCTGCCGCGCGCCTCGCGAATGTAGGCTTCGCCGCCGAATGCCGGTGCGCGACATCATGGAGGCCGACGTCCCGACGGTCTCGCCGCAGCAGCCCGTCGCGGACGCGATCCGGCTGCTGCGCGATCACGACCTGCCGGGCGTCCCGGTCATCAACGAGGGCGGCCGCTGCATCGGGATCATCACCGAGAACGACCTCGTCCTCTCCGACGCCGAGGGCGACCTCCACCTGCCGCACTACATCCAGCTGTTCGGCGGGATCATCTACCTCGAGTCGCTGCACCGCTTCGAGGACCGCCTGCGCAAGGCGTTCGCCTCTACGGTGGAGGAGATGATGACCCCCGATCCGATCACGGTCGACGCCGACGCCGAGATCGACGAGGCCGCCCGTCTGATCGCCAAACACCGCCACAACCGCCTGCCCGTCGTCGAGCACGGCCGCTTCGTGGGGATCGTCACGCGCCTGGACGTCCTCGAGGCGCTGTACGGGGAGTAGGTCCTCGGGCGTGCCGCGGGCCGAGGCTCGAGTCGATCTGCTCGCCATCGAGCGCAATGCCGCGCTCGTGCGCGGGCGCCTGAGCCAGGCCACGGCGCTGTGCGCGGTGGTCAAGGCCGACGGCTACGGCCACGGGGCGGTCCCGTCGGCGCGCGCGGCGCTGGCCGGCGGCGCGACCTGGCTGGGCGTGGTCA
>JAOPZL010000023.1 GCA_025964175.1 Solirubrobacterales bacterium | reverse complement strand
GGCGACGATCAGCCGAGGGGTGCTGCGGCCCGTAGCCGCCATCGGCCAAGACTCTCGGCGTGTCGCTGACGCCGACTCGGCCGAGCCCGTCGAGGGCGGCGTGGACCATCGGCTGCAGCTTGACGGTGTCCAGCGACTCGACGCCGATCTCCGCCGCGACGACGATCTGGCCGCTGCGGGGGCGGCCTGGGCGTTGTCGCCCTGCGCCCATCCGCGCGTCGTCTCGAGGTTGCGCGAGTCGGGATCGGTCACGTCGATCTTCCCGGCGGGCTGCTCAGGCAGCGGATCGGGCTTGATCTCGTGACGGGCGCCGCTCATGCGCCGCGAACCGCCGCTGGCGATCCCCGCCGCCGGCCAATCGGCGGGCTCGGCGACGACGCGACGCTCGAGCTCCCAGCCCTGGCGCAGCCGATGTCGGCATGCGGCCAGGCGCGCCGACCGCTCGCGCGGGACCGGCTTGGCCTGGACGGCGCGTTCGCCTTCGAGGGCCTGCTTGGCCTCGCGCAGGCGCGTGCGTCGATCGCCCGAAGTGCGCAGCCCCTCCGCCACCCCGTCACCTCGAGCGTCACCCAACCACTCGCGTTCGGAGCGTCAGCATCAGCGGCCTCATGAAGGATCTCGCGGACCAAGCCGGCCTTCTCGCCGAGCGCCAGCACGTCGCCGAAGAGCTCACCGTTCGCGTCCTCGTGACGGACCCGCAACCGCGCGATCGTCGCGTGATCGGGCGTCTGATCGGGAACAACGCGACCATCATCGACGGATCATGCGCCGCGCGACCCCAACCGTCCTGCCCATAGTGAGGGCCGCGATCGGCCGGGGCGCCCTCCGCGACCGGCAGAACGATCAGGCCGTTCCTCTCAGATCAGGCCTGCGGGAGCTCGCGGTCGAGCTCGAGGCCCTGCGCCGTCGCCCGCCACAGGGCCAGTCTCGCGACGGGCCGGGGCTGTTGCAGGAAGGCCGCGACGACCGCCCGGCGGTCGTTCCCGCCCGCTCCGGCCGACGCGATCGCCTTCAGGGCGCGCTGCATCGCGTCATACCCGTAGGCCGCCCAGGGGCCCGGCCGGCGCCCGAACCGGCGCTCGAACGCGGCGCTGAAGCGCGGGCCCGCGGGCGGCGGGCCGACGATCATGGTGTCCGGGCCGGCGGTTGCGATGCTCTTGGCGACGGCGGCGTCGGCCAGGGCGGCGGGCAGGACGAAGCGGACCTCCGGGGCGGCGGCGTGGATCGCGCGCAGCAGCGGGCCGGGCGCGTCGGACGGGCTGCCGGCGAAGGTCGCGCAGTCCACCGCGTCCTTGACCAGCCGCTCCCCCGTCTTGCGCTGCGTGTCGGGATCGGTGTTGGGGACCTTGTCGTCGTTGACGACCTCCATCCCGCGATGCGTGATCGTGCGCTCGATCAGCTCGGCCAGCGAGGCGTCGAAGCCGGTCGGCGCGCGCAGGACCGCGACCCGCTCGCAGTGCTCGCCCTTCAGCGCGTCGGCGATCACCCGCGACTGCGCCTCGTCGGTGAGCGCCACCGTGCCGAACGTGAGCCGGCTCGACGGCTGGTACTTCTCGGGCTCGCCGGGCGCGCGGCCGTCACCGCCGGTGAAGCCGTCGTAGGTGGCGGCGGGGATGACCTGCAGCAGGTCGCGCTCGTTCGTCTTGGGCAGCGACAGGGCCGTCGCGCCGGCGTCGAGATCACCGATGAAGGCGATCGTCGACGGGTCGTCGACCGCGAGCTTGATGGCCTGCAGCGTCGCCTCGGGATCCCACCCGTCCTTCTTGACGCTGGAGTCGTCCAGCGAGCGCAGCCGCACCGTGTACGGGCCGACCCGGCCGCCCGCGAGGATCAGCGCGAGCCGCTCGCCGTCGATGACGTCCCGCGAGCGGGGAGCCTGGGCGCCGTGCATCGGCAGCGCCGTGTAGATCGTCAGGTCGTCGGACGCGGTCGTCGTGTGGGTCGGGTCCGTCGTGCCACAGCCTGCGGCGAACAGGATCGCGAGCGCGCTGGTGATGGCCCACCGACGCACGACCGTCGCCCGGGACCTACTCGTCGTCGTCTGCGGCGCGGGCGCGGTTGCCCGGAAGCGTCGGGATCGTGAGGTGCACGGTGACCGCGACGAGGATGATGACGATCGGCAGCAGGAAGCTGTCGAAGCCGTGGCCGGTTACCGACCACATGATCAGCCACAGGCAGAACGCGGCGGCGGACGAGAGGATGAGCAACATCGCGGGGGATCCTATCCGACGTCAGGTCAGACCGGCGGCCAGCTCGCCGACCAGCTTCCCGACCGCCTGGGCCGGGCGATCGGCCTCGGCCGCCTCGCGCACCAGTCGCGAGCCGACGATGACGCCGTCGGCGCCCGCGTCAGCCGCCGCGCGGGCGTGCTCGGGCGTCGCGATGCCGAAGCCGAGGGCGACCGGCACGTCGGTGTGCGCCTTGACGCGGGTCAGGATCGCCGCGGCGTCGTTGCCGCCGCCCGCGCTGCGCTCGCCGGTGGTGCCGGTGACCGACACGGTGTAGACGAAACCGCGGGCCTGGGCGCCGATCAGCTCGAGGCGACGGTCGGGCGTCGTCGGCGCGACGAGCGGGACGAGCGCGATGCCGACGGCGTCGCACGCGGCGCGCAGCTCCACGCTCTCCTCCAGCGGGACGTCGGGCACGATCAGCCCGGCGGCGCCCGCGTCGGCGGCCTCGCGCGCGAAGCGCTCGAACCCGCGCGCGAGCACGATGTTCACGTAGGTCATGAGGACGATCGGCGCGCGCGGGGCCAGCGCCTCGCAGACGCGCAGGACGCCGTCCGTCGTCGCGCCGGCCTTCAGCGCCGCGGTTCCCGCCGCCTGGATGACGGGGCCGTCGGCGAGGGGGTCGGAGAACGGGACGCCGAGCTCCAGCAGGTCGGCGCCGGCGTCGATGCAGGCGTCGCCGATGGCGCGGCTGGTGTCCAGGTCGGGGAACCCGCCCATCAGGTACGGCATGAGCGCGGCGCGCTTGTCGGCCGCGGCGAACGCCGCGGCGATGTGGTCCTGCCCGGTGAGCGTGCTCATTCGATGCCCAGGCGGTCCAGCGCCTCCGCGAGGTCCTTGTCGCCGCGGCCGGAGAGGCAGATCAGGTCGAGGTCTCCTTCGGCCTGTCCCAGCACCCATGCGACCGCGTGGGAGGACTCCAGCGCGGGGATGATGCCCTCGAGCTCGGCGAGCGTCCGGAAGGCGTGCAGCGCCTGCTCGTCGGTGACCGCGTCGAAGCGGCCGCGGCCCGTGTCGCGCAGGTGCGCGAGCTGCGGGCCGGTGCCTGGGTAGTCCAGGCCGGCCTAGATCGAGTGGGCCTCGAGGATCTGGCCGTCCTCGGTCTGCATGATGGCCGACATCGCGCCGTGCAGGACGCCGGCGCGGGTGCCGACCGTCAGCGGCGCGCCGTGACGCATCGTCGCCAGCCCCTCGCCCCCGGCCTCGACCCCGACGAGCTCGACGTCGCCGTCGTCCAGGAACGCGGTGAAGACGCCCATCGCGTTGGAGCCGCCCCCGACGCACGCGACGACCCGCGCGGGCAGCCGCTCGTAGCGGGCGAGCATCTCGGCGCGCGCCTCGTCGCCGATGCGGCGCTGGAGGTCGCGAACCATCGACGGATAGGGCGCGGGACCGACGACCGAGCCGATCACGTAGTAGGTGTCGGCGACGTTGGTGACCCAGTCGCGGATCGCCTCGCTCGTCGCCTCCTTCAGCGTGCGGGCGCCGGCCTCGACCGGCTGGACGCGGGCGCCGAGCAGGCGCATCCGCTGCACGTTGGGCTTCTGGCGGCGCATGTCCTCGCTGCCCATGAACACCACGCACTCCAGGCCGAGCAGGGCGCAGGCCGTCGCGGTGGCGACCCCGTGCGAGCCGGCGCCGGTCTCGGCGATGATGCGGCTCTTGCCCATGCGCTGGGCGAGCAGCGCCTGGCCGAGCGCGTTGTTCATCTTGTGCGAGCCGGTGTGGTTGAGGTCCTCGCGCTTGAGCAGGACCTGGTGACCGACGCGCTCGGAGAGGCGCTGGGCGTGGTAGAGCGGGGTCGGGCGGCCGCAGTAGTCGCGCAGGAGCTGCTCGAGCTCGGCGTGATACTCGACGTCCTCGCGCACGAGCTCCCACGCGGCCTCGAGCTCCTCGAGCGCGGGCATCAGGGTCTCGGGCACGTACTGCCCGCCATAGGTGCCGAAGCGATGCTCGACGGGGGTCATGAGGGGGCCTGCGCGGTCTGGGTCGGGGCGGGCGGGTCGTCCTGCGTCGGGGCGGGTGTTGCAGCCTCGGCGGGGGCGGGTGGCTCGGGAGCGCCCTCGGCGCGCGGCAGGCGCTCGACCGCGGCGACCCGCTCCGCGAGCTTCTCCTGCTCGGTCAGCTCGGGCGCGGCCGGCTCCTCCTCCTTCGCCGGGGCGGTACTGCGGACGGCCGCGAAGAACGCCTCGAGCTTGGCGTGGTCCTTGATGCCGGGCTCGGCCTCGACCCCGCTGGCGACGTCGACGCCGAACGGCGCGAACGTGCCGATCATCTCCGCGACGTTCTCGGGCGTGAGGCCGCCGGCGAGCAGCATCGGCAGCTTGGTGCGGCGGTTGCGCAGCAGCACCGGCTCGATCGTCTCGCCCGACCCGGGCCCGTCGACGAGGTGGAAGTCGACGTTGCGGAAGGCGTCCAGCGCCCGCACGTCCCCGGCATCACGGACGCGGATCGCCTTGATCACCTTGGCGCCGGTGCGCCGCTGGACCTCGGTCGCGAACGACGGCCCCTCGTCGCCGTGCAGCTGCACGACATCGAAGCCGACCCGCTCGTGGAGCTTGACGACCTCGTCGAGTGGGTGGTTGAGGAAGACGCCGGTGACGAGCGTCTTGCGCTTGACGGCGGCGGCGATGCGGATCGCCTCGGCCGCCGCGACACGACGCGGCGAGGTGCGGACGAAGATCAACCCGATCGCCCAGGCGCCGAGCGAAACCGCGAGCTCGGCGTCCGGGACGGTGGTGATGCCGCAGATCTTGATCTTGGGAGTGACAGACACGGACCACCATTGTCGCAACCTCTGCTCGGTGGCGGCGGCTGGCGTCATGTCACGGGATCCGCGCCCCCGGCTGTCAGCCGGTGCGGTTGGCGTCGGGGCGGGCTGCCAGGGTTGCCTGGGTCGTGGCCTTCCTGCCGTCGCGCAGGTAGGTGATGCTCAGGGCGTCGCCCGGCTGCCTGGCCGAGACCGCGGTCGCCACGTCGTCGCTGGAGGTGACCGGCTTGCCGTCGATCGCCACGATGATGTCGCCGCCCAGCTGGACGGATTCGCCGGTCGAGAGCTGGGCGGAGATGCCTCCCGCGTGCAGGCCCGCCTTCTGCGCGCCCGAGCCCTGCTCGACCGACTGCACCAGCGCGCCCTGCTTGCTGGCCAGGTTCGCCCCCGACAGCGTGCCGTCGATCGTCCGCGAGGAGACCCCGAGGTAGGCGCGCTTCACCGTCTCGCCCTTCTTGAGCTCCGGGAGGACCTGCTCGGCCGTCTCGATCGGGACCGCGAAGCCGATGCCGACGTTCCCGGTCGAGCCCGATCCCGCCGTCGCGATCTGGGAGTTGATGCCGACGACCTTGCCCGACGCGTCCAGCAGCGGTCCGCCGGAGTTGCCCGGGTTGATGGCGGCGTCGGTCTGCACGACGTCGTTGATCGCGAAGCCGTTGGGGGCCTGGATCTGGCGCTGCAGCGCGCTGACGACGCCGGTCGTCAGCGTGCGGTCCAGCCCGTACGGGTTGCCGATCGCGAGCACGGGGTCGCCGACCTGCAGCGCCTTGGACGAGCCGAGCGTCAGCGGCGAGAGGTCGACGCCGTCGGGGTCGACCTTCAGCAGCGCGAGGTCGGACGAGATGTCCTTGCCGACCACCTTCGCGTCGACCGTCTTGTCGTCGTCGAACTGGACGGTGACCTTCACCGCGCCGTCGACCACGTGCGCGTTCGTGAGGATGTCGCCGTCGGCGTCGATGACGAAGCCCGAGCCGGTCGACTCCCCCTGGGACTGCTGTCCGAAGCCGAACGGCGACGCCTGGGACTGCTGCACGACCTGCGCGCGCACGTAGACGACCCCCGGAGCGTCGCGCTTGTAGATGTCGCGCGCGGTCAGGTTCGATCCGCCGACGCCGGTCTGGGTCGAGGCCGCCAGCGGCGACTGGCGGAAGATCGTGGTGGTGGTTGCGCTGCCGCCGACGCCCAGCAGGAGCGTGAGCCCCACGGCCACGGCGCCACCGAGCAGGCCGGCGGCGAACGGGAGGACCTTCTTCATCGGACCGGATGGTGCCCGGTTCGCCTCAAGCGCTCCTGAAGACGCGCGGCGCCGCGGGTCAGATCAGCTCGTCGGACGCCTCGGAGCTCTCGAGCAGCTCGCGCAGCGCCTCCTCGGGGTCGGGCGCGCGCATCAGCCGCTCCCCGACCAGCACCGCATCCACCCCCACCCGCTCCAGCTCGATCAGCTGGTCGCGCGTGTAGAGCCCGGACTCCGACACCACGAGCTTGCCCGCGGGCACGTCGGACAGCAGGTCGAACGTGCGGTTCAGGTCGACGGTGAAGTCGGTGAGGTCGCGGTTGTTGATGCCGATCACGTCGGCGTCGAGCTCCAGCGCGGTCTCCAGCTCCTCCTCGTCGTGCACCTCGACGAGCACGTCGAGGTCGATCGAGCGCGCCTCGGCGTAGAGCCGGGCGAGATCGTCGAAGTCGAGCGCCGCGACGATCAGCAGCAGCGCGTCGGCGCCCGAGACCGCGGTCTCGTACACCTGGTAGGGGTCGACGATGAAGTCCTTGCGCAGGATCGGCACGTCGGTCACCTCGCGCGCGATGCGCAGGTCCTCGAGCGACCCGCCGAAGTTGTGGGTCTCGGTGAGCACCGAGAGCGCGGCGGCGCCGCCGCGGTCGTACGCGGTGACGATCTCCTGCACGGTCGCGCCCTCGCGGATCGCGCCCGCCGACGGCGAACGCCGTTTGTGCTCGGCGATGATGGAGATGCCGGGACGCGCGAGCGCCTCGGCGAATGGCCGGTCGTGGTCCTCGCCGCGGGCGGCAAGGCGCGCCTCGAGCTCGGCCAGCGGCACCTCGCGACGGCGGCGCTGCACGTCGTGGCGGGTGGAGTCGACGATCTTCGAGAGGACGCTCATCTTCGGATCCCTCAGGCGGCGAGGGAGTGGGTCAGCTCCACGTAGCGGTCGAGGGAGGCGCGGGCGGCACCGGAGTCGATCGTCTCCTGGGCGACGAGCACCCCGTCGGCGATCGAGTCGGCCCGGCCGGCGACGTAGATCGCCGCGCCCGCGTTGAGAACGGAGATGTCGCGGCGCGGTCCGGCGGCGCCGTCGAGGATGGCCAGCGTCGTCGCGGCGTTGTCGTCGGGCGTGGACCCGGCGACCTGCTCGAAAGCGGCAAGCTCCAGGCCGGCGTCAGCCGGCTCGAAGCGGTAGGTCCGCAGGCGGGTTCCCTCCACCTCGACCACGCGCGTGGCGCCAGACGTGCTCATCTCGTCGAGGCCATCCTCGCTGGACACTAGCAGCGCCCGATCGGTCCCCAGCCGGGCGAGCGCTCCGGCCATCCGCCCCAGGAAGTCGGGGTCGGAGACGCCGATGACCTGGCGGCGGGCGCCGGCGGGGTTGGTCAGCGGCCCGAGGAAGTTGAAGATCGTGCGCACGGCGAGCTCCTTGCGCACCGGGATCACGTAGCGCGTGGCCGAGTGGTGCGCCGGCGCGAACAGGAAGCCGAACCCGACCTCGTCGATGCAGCGCCCGACCGCGGCCGCGTCGAGGTCGATCCGTGCGCCGAGCGCCTCGAGCACGTCGGCCGAGCCCGAGAGCGACGTGGCCGAGCGGTTGCCGTGCTTGGCCACCGCGCAGCCCGCGCCGGCCGCGATCAGGGCCGCGGTCGTCGACACGTTGAACGTCCGCCGTCCGCCGCCTGTGCCGCAGGTGTCGATCAGGTCGGGCCGCGTCGTGTGCACCGGGGTCGCCAGCGCGCGCATGGCCAGCGCCAGCCCGGCGAGCTCGTCCTCGGTCTCCCCCTTGGTGCGCAGCGCGATCAGGAAGGCGGCGATCTGGACCTCGCCGGCCTCGCCGCCCATGATCGCGGTCAGGACCGCCGCGGTGTCCTCGGTGGAGAGGTCGCGCCCGGAGGCCACCGCGTCGATCGCGCTGGTCAGGACGTCGTGGGGCACAGGAAGTTCTGGAGGATCCGCTTGCCCTCGTCGGTCAGCACCGACTCGGGATGGAACTGGACGCCCTCGGCCGGCAGCTCGCGGTGGCGCAGCCCCATGATCACGCCGTCGCCGGTCGCGGAGACCTCGAGCTCTCGGGGGATCGTCTCGGGGTCGACGACGAGCGAGTGGTAGCGGCCGACCTTCAGCGGCGTGGAGACGCCGGCGAAGATCGTGCGCCCGTCGTGCTCGATGACCGTCGTCTTGCCGTGGATCGGCTCGTGGCGGATCACCGATGCGCCGAACGCCTGGCCGAGCGACTGGTGGCCGAGGCACACGCCGAGGGTCGGGATGCCCGCCTCGGGGAACCGGCGGATCGCCTCCAGCGAGATGCCGGCCTCGTTGGGCGTGCACGGCCCGGGCGAGACGACGACGCGGTCGGGCGCGCGCTCGAGCAGCTCGTCGACCGAAGCGCGGTCGTTGCGCACGACCTCGAGCTCGGCCCCCAGCTCGCCCAGGTACTGGACGAGGTTGTAGGTGAACGAGTCGTAGTTGTCGACGACCAGCACGCGAAAAGCTCGCCCGGAGGGCTCGCTTTCCGGGCGCGAGCTCGCCCAGGGGCTCGCTTGCGCGGTTGCCGATCCTTCGGCGTCGTGGCTCATGACCAATCCTCCTGCGCGCACGCCAGGGCGATCGCGCTCTTGATCGCCTTGGACTTCGCCTCGGACTCGGCGAACTCGTACGCGGGCTTGGCGTCGGCGACCGTGCCGCCGCC
>JAOPZL010000418.1 GCA_025964175.1 Solirubrobacterales bacterium | reverse complement strand
GCGCCGACGAAGAACACGACGATCAGGAAGCCGGAGACCGCCAGCCCCGCGTCCACGCGCAGCGCGGTGTGCACGCCGGCCGTGAACGCGTCGGGCCAGCTACTCGAGCTCGGCGGCGATCTGGGGGAACGCGACCGTGAGCTGGTGTCCGCTCTCGGCACCGGAGAGGATGTTGCCGACGGCGTGGACCTGGTCGTCGGAGAGCCGGTCGGCGACGCGTTCGGCCCGGACGTGGGAGAGCGCCGTCGCGGTGAAGACCGTCGTCGCCAGGCCGAGGCCGATCGGCCCGCCCGCCACCTGGAACATGTAGATCACGCCGCTGCCGCCCGCGCAGGCGCGCGCGTGTGGGCCGAGCGACCGCCCCCGCGCACCGGGCGCGGGCGGTCTCTCAGGCGGCGGTCTTCAGACCGGGCCGCGGCTCAGGTGCCGTGGCACTTCTTGAACTTCTTGCCCGATCCGCACCAGCAGGGGTCGTTGCGGCCGATCTGCTCGACCTCGTCGACGCGGCGCTGCTGGACGACCTGCGGCACGTCGTCGGCGACGGCCTGGGCCCCGCCGTCGCCCATCTCCCCGGCGGCCTGGGCGGCCGCGGCGGTGATGGCGCTGGCCCCGACGGGGGCTCCACCGGAGGAGTAGGAGACCCGTCCCCCACCGGTCGAGGAGCCACTGGAGCGGTACTGCTGCACGACCGGAGGCTGCGGCTCGGGAGCCTGCACCTCGACCTGGACGTGGTAGATCATCCGCGAGAAGTCCGACCAGATGGTGTTCATCAGGTCGGTGAAGAGGTCGAACGCCTCGTTCTTGTAGGCGACGATCGGCTCGATCTGCGCGAACCCGCGGAGGTGGATCCCCTCGCGCAGGTAGTCCATGTCGTAGAGGTGCTCGCGCCAGCGGTCGTCGATGATCTGCAACAGCAGGTAGCGCTCGAGCGCGCGCATGAGCTCGGCGCCGAGCTGCTCCTCGCGCAGGTCGTACTGCTCGGTCGCCTGCTCGATGAGCTTCTCGGTCAGCTCGGCGCGGTCGAAGGCGTCGCCCTGGGCCTCGGAGAGGTCGCCCTCGAACGGGAAGACCTGGCTGACGGCGTTGACCAGGCCGTCGAGGTCCCAGTCCTCGACGAACTCGCTGGCCGTGTACTCGTCGACGAGGCGCTCGAGGACCTTGGAGATCTCCTCGCGGCCCTGCCCGCCCATGTCGCGACCCTCGAGGATCTCGTCGCGGTAGGCGTAGACGATGCGGCGCTGCTCGTTCATCACGTCGTCGTACTCGAGGACGCGCTTGCGGATGAGGAAGTTCTGCTCCTCGACGCGCTTCTGCGCCTTCTCGATCTGCTTCGTCAGCATCTTCGCCTCGATGGGCTCCTCGTTGCCCTCCTCGTCGGTGGTGCCGAGGCGGTCGAGGATCTTGTAGATGCGGTCGCCGGCGAACAGGCGGACGAGGTCGTCCTCGGAGGAGAGGAAGAAGCGCGACTCGCCGGGGTCGCCCTGACGGCCGGAGCGGCCGCGCAGCTGGTTGTCGATCCGCCGCGACTCGTGACGCTCGGTGCCGACGATGAACAGCCCGCCGGCCTCGAAGACCTTGTCGCGGTCGCCTTCGACGCGCTCCTCGATCTTCGGGAGGATCTGCGCGAAGCGCTCCTCGTAGTCGGGGTCCCCGGGGCTGAGACCGAGCTTGACGAGCTCGGCCTGCGTCCGGTGCTCGGCGTTGCCGCCGAGCTTGATGTCGACGCCGCGGCCGGCCATGTTGGTGGCGATCGTCACGGCACCGGGACGCCCGGCCTCGGCGATGATCTCGGCCTCGTGCGCGGCGTACTCGGGCTTGGCGTTGAGGACGGTGTGGGCGATGCCGAGCTTGCGCAGGCGCTGCGACAGGTCCTCGGAGGTCTCCACGGAGATCGTGCCGACGAGGATCGGCTGACCGGCGTCGTGGCGCGCCTTGATCGCCCGCACGACCGCCGACCACTTGCCCTCACGGGTCTTGTAGACCTGATCGTTCTCGTCCTTGCGGACCATCGGGCGGTTGGTCGGGATCTGGACGACGGGAAGCTTGTAGATCTTCATGAACTCCGTCGCCTCGGTGAGCGCGGTGCCCGTCATCCCGCCGAGCTTCTCGTACATGCGGAAGTAGTTCTGGAGGGTGATCGTGGCGAGCGTCTGGTTCTCCTCCTGCACGCGCACCCCCTCCTTGGCCTCGACGGCCTGGTGCAGCCCCTCAGACCAGCGCCGGCCCTCCATGATGCGACCGGTGAACTCGTCGATGATCTTCACCTCGCCGTCGATGACCGAGTAGTCGACGTCGCGCTTGTAGAGCGCCTCGGCCTTCAGCGACTGGTTGAGGTGGTTGACGAGGTGGCCGTTCTCGGCGCGATAGAGGTGGTCGATCCCGAGGAAGCGCTCGGCCTTGGCCACGCCGCGCTCGGTCACCGCCACCGTCTTGTGCTTCTCGTCGAACTCGTAGTCGTACTCCGCGACGAACTCCTTCTTCGCGCGCGGATCCATCCCCTCGGGCTTCTCGCCGGCCTCGAGCTGGCGGGCCAGCTTGGCGAACTTCACGTAGAAGTCGGCGGCCTGCTCGGGCGCGCCGGAGATGATCAGCGGGGTGCGAGCCTCGTCGATGAGGATGTTGTCGACCTCGTCGACGATCGCGAAGGCGCGACCGGTGAGCGGCTTGCCGACGGTCCCTTCGGGCGAACCCTCCGGGACGGGCGCGAAGCGGCCACCGTGCTGGACCTTCTCGTCCAGGGTCGTGGCCATGTTGTCGCGCAGGTAGTCGAAGCCGAACTCGGAGTTCGTGCCGTACGTGACCTCGCAGGCGTACGCGGCGCGCTTCTCCTCGTAGGGCTGCATGTTCTGCAGGATCCCGACCGTCACGCCGAGGGCGCTGTAGATCGGCATCATCCACTCGGCGTCGCGGCGCGCAAGGTAGTCGTTCACCGTGACGACGTGGACGCCGGTGCCGGGCAGCGAGTTCAGGACCACGGCGAGCGTTCCCGTCAGCGTCTTGCCCTCGCCGGTGCGCATCTCGGCGATGGAGCCGTCGTGCAGGACCATCCCGCCGATCATCTGCACGTCGAAGTGGCGCATGCCCATGACGCGCTTGCCGACCTCGCGGGTCAGCGCGAAGGACTCGTACAGCAGCTCGTCGAGGCTCTCGCCGCCGCGGGCGCGCTCACGCAGGACGTCCGCGCGGGCGCGAAGCTCCTCATCGGTCTCGAGCTCCAACTCGGGCTCGAACGCGTTGATGCGGGCGACGCGCTTCTCGTACGTCTTGAACTGCTTGCCTTCGCCGGCATTGAGGGCTCGATCGAGCAGCGACATGCCATCAAGACTACCAACGGCAACCTTGCCGCCGGATAAGGAACCGCGGTGTCCCTGAAGCAGGGTACCCGCGTGCGCCGACCTCGGCCGTCTCGGTCGGCGTGACCGCTGGTCCGCGACGCGCGCGGCGTGGGCATCGCCCACGCCGCGGCACGTCACGGAAGCAGCCGGGGAGCGGTGCTCCCGGGGAGGCGCTAGAGCGCCGGCCGCAACGCGTGCGCGTGCGCCTCGCGCCGGCGCCGACGCTTGTCGCGATGGCGCTTGACCTGACGCGCCAGGTCGTCCGCGCACATGTTCGTGGCGGTCTGCAGATCGCGGGCTCGCTCGCAGGCTCGCAGCGTGACGCCCTTGAGTCGGAGCGTCACCTCGACGATCTCCGATTCCTGGATCGCCGGGTTGCGTTCGCGTCTGATCTCCACCTCGAGCGTGGCCAGGTCGGAGACCTGGTTTCCGACCTTGGCGAAGCGCTTCTCGACGCGCTCGCGCAGGTTGTCGCTGACGGGGATACCGCGGCCCTTGATGGCAATCTGCATCTCTGGCCCTCCGTGAGGATGGTGGTTGTCGCGAACCTGTGAACAAGGGTACGGACGCAACCGGCTCCGTCAAGCCGGATCGACAACCGTTGTCCCGTGTCCCGGTCATCGCCCCATTGCCCGCGTGGCGGTCATCACATGCACGGTCCGCGCGCCGGCGGACCGAAGTGCCTTCGCGCACGCCTCCAATGTCGCGCCCGTGGTGTGGACGTCATCGACCAGAACCACCCGCTCGGGAGCCATCTCCCCAGCCACCGGTGCCGTGCGCGAAGCCCGGGCCAGGCGCGCCGCGCGACCGGCTCCCAGCTGCCGCGGCGCGGGAGGCCGATGCAAGCACGCGACCATCGGCCGGCCGCTGCGACGGGCCAGCGCCTGGGCGATCAGAGCCGCGTGGTCGAACCCCCGGCGGCGCTGCCGGCGGGGATCAGCCGGGACGGCGACGAGCGTCGCGCCCGCCAGCAGGCGTCGCCCTCGCGGCCCAGCGGCCAGCGGCGCGGCCAGGAGGTCGGCCGCGGCCAGCAGCCCTCGGAACTTCAGCGCGACTACGAGCTCGCGTGCCGGGCCCTCATGGGCGTAGGGCGCCCAGGCCTCGTCCCACGCCCGCCCGACGCCCGGACACGGCGCGCACGGCATCGGCAGTGCGCAGCGCGCGCAGGTGTGTCCACCCAGCCACGGCAGCTCACGCGTGCACTCGATACACAGGCCGTCGTGCGAGCCGGCGAGCGCGCCGCCGCACGCCGGGCACCGCGGCGGCGCGACAGCGGCGAGGAGCAGGCGGTAGGGCGCGGCGAGCGACATGAAGGCAGCCTTCCGCGACCGATGTGCCGTCTCAACACGCGTTCGTCAAGAGACTGCACCAATTGTGCGGAGAAACTGCGCAAACGGGGAGATCCGGGCCGTTGGTGGCGGAACATCGGGACATGTCACGCCGCCCAACGATCGCGCTGCGACAATCCGTTGCGAATGTCCCCCAACGCTTCCTGGACCGTCGAACCCGGAGCGATCGCGCTGGTGCTGGTGCTCGGCGCGATCTACGTGCGTCGCTGGCGCCAGGTGCGGGCGACCAGCGGTGCTCGTACGGCCGGCGGATGGCGGATGGCGTCGTTCATGGCGGGCCTGGTGGGGATCCTGGTGGCGCTGGTCTCGCCCATCGACCGCCTGGCCGAGCAGGTGCTGGCGATGCACATGGTCCAGCACGTGATCCTGCTGGACTTCGTCCCGATCCTGCTCATCCTCGGGCTGACCAAGACCATCATGCGCCCGCTCACCCGGCGGCTGCAGCCCGTCGAGCACGGACCGCTCGGACATCCGGTCGTGGCCGTCACGCTCTACGTCGGCTCCATGTGGCTCTGGCACGTGCCCGCGCTCTACAACGCCGCCGCGCGCTACTCCGGAATCCACGTCCTGGAGCACATCTGCTTTCTCACGGCCGGGACGCTCTACTGGTGGCACCTGATCGGACCGCTGCGCACGCGGCTGAACCCGGGCGGCCTGTCTCCGGTCGGCTACATGGTCTCGACGAAGATCCTCGTCGGGCTGCTGGGCATCGTGCTGACGTTCGCCCCCAATGCGATCTACGCCTTCTACGCCGATCAGCCCGACTACTGGGGCATGTCGCCGACCGACGACCAGGCCGTCGCCGGGCTGATCATGGCCCTCGAGCAGTCGATCGTCATGGGCATCGCGCTGACCTGGCTCTTCGCGCGGATGATCACGGAGTCCGAGAAGCAGGAGCAGCGCAAGGAGCGCTACGCGGACGCGACCGACGACTGGGAGCTGGAGCCGCCGCGCTACCGGCCCCGCGCCACGCCGGAGGACGATCCGCCCGAGGATCGGCCGACAGGCGCCGGGCAGCACGAGCGCTTCGCCTGAGCGTCGCGCGACGCGTCGCCGTCGCGCTATCCGTCCAGCAGCGTGCCGTCCTCGATGTGCGTCTGTCCGTCGTCCCCGGCCTGGACGCGGACGCTGCCGCGCACCGTGACATCGGCGCCGAAGACAACGTCGCCCACGACGTCGAGTCGATCGCAGGCCACCAGCGACGGGGCGCCCGCGGCGAAGCGCGCGTCGAAGTCGCCGACGCGCTTGAAGTAGTCGCCATCGAGGTCGATGAGGGGCGGGCCGCTGCGGGCGGGATGCAGTGTGACCTCGAACGCCTCGTTGACCACGTAGGCGTCCGAGCGCAGCGCGAGCAGGTCGTTCGTGGTCTTGACCGGGGCGAACCGTCGGCGCGGGACGCGCAGGGCGCGCGCGCCCTCGAAGACGGCGATCGCGGCCCCCATCGCCGTCTCGAGCTGGATGACCGCGGGCGAGGACGAGTCGCGCGGGTCGACCGTCTTGCGGTTGACGATCATCGGGAGGGCGAGGACGCCGTCGCGCTCGCGCAGGGCCGCGTCCAGCTCCCGCAGGTCCAGCCACAGGTTGTTCGTGTTGAAGAAGCGATGGCGCTCGATGTCCTGGAACGCGTCGAGGTCCTCATCCGGGGTCTGGGCGATCTCGCGCAGGACCAGGCCGTCCTCGCCGGCCCGCCGCGCGAGGTGGCCGCCCTTGCGGTCGGCGCCCGTCCGGTCGGCGACCTCCATCAGGAACGGGATCTCCTCGCGGGCCATCCACCCGAGGATCCGCGGGTCCAGCACGGCACCAAGGTTGTCGACGTTGGCGACGAACGCGTACCGGTACCCGTGGTCCAGCAGGGTGGCGAGCATCCCCGAGCTGACCAGCGCCGGATAGAGGTCCCCGTGACCGGGCGGCGCCCACTCCAGGCCCGGCTCCGGCTCCCACGAGACCGGCTCGAGCGTGTCGGCCAGCAGCTTGGGCTCCTTGTTCTGCAGGAAGTCCAGCGGCACGTCGGCCTGCAGCTGCGGGTAGCGCGCCAGCCGCTCCAGCGATGGCTCGCGGGTGGAGAAGCTGTTCATGAGCACGAGCGGCAGGCGCGCTCCCGTGCGCTCGCGCAGCGCCAGCAGCTGGCGGGCGGTGATGTCCAGGAACGTCAGCCCCTCCTTGACCTCCAGCAGGGACTTCGGCCCGTCCAGGCCCATCGACGTCCCCAAGCCGCCGTTGAGCTTGAGCACGACGGCCTGGTCCAGCACGTCCGCGCCGCCGTCGGGCAGCTCGTCGGCGTCGGGGAGCTCGGTGACCGGCTCCAGATCAGCCTCGGCCATCAGGCCGCTCTCGCCGGCGACGAGCCGGCCGTACAGCTCGCCGAACGTGGCGATCGCGGCTTCGGCGACGCCGTCGGCGCGCATCTTCTCGGTGCTTGCGTCCAACCCGCTGGAGCTCATCGGATGGCGATCCTACCCGGCGAGATCAGGGGCCCAGACACCCAGGTAGGCGCGCTGGTCGGTGGTCAGCGTGTCGATCTCCACGCCGAGGGAGGCGAGCTTCAGGCGCGCGACCTCGCGATCGATCGCGTCGGGCACCGCCTGCACGCCCGGGGGAAGGCCCGCGCCCTCGCGGGCGAGGTACTCGACGCACAGCGCCTGCAGCGCGAAAGAGACGTCCATGACCTCGGCCGGGTGCCCTTCCGCGGCGGCCAGGTTGACGACGCGGCCCTTGGCCAGAAGGTTGAGGCGGCGGCCGTCTCCGAGGTCGTACTGCTCGACGAGCGGCAGGACCTCGCGCGCCCCGGCCGAGACCTCGCGCAGCGCGGCGAGGTCGATCTCGACGTCGAAGTGGCCGGCATTGGCCAGGACGGCGCCGTCCTTCATGCGCGTGAAGTGGTCGCGGCTGAGCACGTCTCGGCCACCGGTGACCGTGATGAAGACGTCGCCGCGCTCGGCGGCGGTGAGGGATGGCATCACGCCGAAGCCCTCCATCCGGGCCTCCAGCGCTCGCAGCGGGTCGACCTCGCAGACGATGACCTCAGCGCCCGCGCCGCGGGCCCGCAACGCGATGCCCTTCCCGGTCCACCCGTAGCCCAGGACGACGACGGTGCGCCCGGAGAGCAGCAGGTTGGTGGCGCGCAGGATGCCGTCGAACGCCGACTGCCCCGTGCCGAAGCGATCGTTGATCGTGCGTTCCGTGCGGGCGTCGTTGACCGCCAGCACCGGGCAGGCCAGGTTGTCGAGCGAGCGCAGGCGCACCAGGCCGGTCGTCGTCTCCTCCATCGAGCCGAGCATGCCCTCGTCGGCGCCGGCGGCGTGGAGCGTGGAGATGAGGTCCGCGCCGTCGTCGAGCGTGATGTGCGGACGGCTCTTGACGAGGGCGCCGATGTGGCGGGCGTACTCGTCGGGTCCCTCGCCCCGGCGGGCCTGGACCACGGCTCCGTGGTTCGTCGCGAGCGCGGCCGCGACCTCGTCGCGGGTGGAGAGCGGGTTGGCCGCGCACAGCGCGGTCTGCGCGCCGCCGGCGATCAGCGTGCGCACCAGGTTGGCCGTCTCCGCGGTGACGTGCAGGCACGCCCCCACGCGCACGCCCTCCAGCGGGCGCTCGGCCGCGAACCGCTCGCGGATCGAGCGCAGGACGGGCATGAAGCCATCGGCCCAGTCGATGCGCGCCTCGCCGGCGGCGGAGAGCCGCGCGTCGGCGATGTCGGTGGTGGGGATCGGCGGATCGGCCATGGGTGGCGCCATCAAAGCAGCCGCCCGTCCCGGATGGCTCCGGGACGGGCGGTTTCTCTGGCGGTTCAGTTCCCCCTCAGGGGGTACGCCGGAGCGGGCGCTCTAGTAGCGGTAGTGGTCGGGCTTGTACGGGCCCTCGACCGGCACGCCGATGTAGGCGGCCTGGTCATCGCGCAGCTGGGTGAGCTTCACGCCGACCGCGTCGAGGTGCAGGCGAGCGACCTTCTCGTCGAGGTGCTTGGGCAGCACGTAGACCTGCTTCTCGTAGTCGTCGGTCTTCGTCCACAGCTCGATCTGGGCGATCGTCTGGTTGGTGAACGAGTTCGACATCACGAACGACGGGTGGCCCGTCGCGTTGCCGAGGTTCAGGAGGCGACCCTCGGACAGCAGGATGATCGAGTGGCCGTCGGCGAAGACGTACTCGTCGACCTGCGGCTTGATGTTGATCTTCTTGATGCCGTCGTACTTCTCGAGGCCGGCGACGTCGATCTCGTTGTCGAAGTGGCCGATGTTGCCGACGATCGCCTGGTGCTTCATCCGGGCCATGTCGGCGGCCATGATGATGTCCTTGTTGCCGGTCGTCGTGATGAACACGTCGGCCGTCTCGATGACGTCCTCGAGCGTCTGGACCTGGTAGCCCTGCATCGACGCCTGGAGGGCGCAGATCGGGTCGATCTCGGTGACGATGACGCGGGCGCCCTGGGCACGCAGCGACTCGGCCGAGCCCTTGCCGACGTCGCCGAAGCCGCAGACGACGGCGGTCTTGCCGGCCAACATCACGTCGACGGCGCGGTTGATGCCGTCGACCAGCGAGTGGCGGCAGCCGTAGAGGTTGTCGAACTTCGACTTGGTGACCGAGTCGTTGACGTTGATGGCCGGGAACAGCAGGTCCCCGGTCTTCGCCAGCTCGTAGAGGCGGTGGACGCCGGTGGTCGTCTCCTCGGAGACGCCGACGATCTCGGCAGCGACGTTCGTCCAGCGGTTCGGGTTCTCGGCGACCGTCTTGTTCAGCAGCGTCAGGAAGACCTTGAACTCGTCCGACTCACCGGTCGAGGGGTCCGGCACCGCGCCGGCCAGCTCGTACTCGCGGCCCTTGTGGACGAGCATCGTGGCGTCGCCACCGTCGTCGAGGATCAGGTTCGGGCCGCTGAACTCCGACCCACCCAGCCCCCAGTTCAGCGCCTGGTCGGTGCACCACCAGTACTCCTCCAGCGTCTCGCCCTTCCAGGCGTAGACCGGGACGCCCTGCGGATCCTCAGGCGTGCCGTTGGGCCCGACGACGACGGCCGCGGCCGCGTGGTCCTGGGTCGAGAAGATGTTGCAGGAGACCCAGCGGACCTCGGCGCCGAGAGCAGTCAGCGTCTCGATCAGCACGGCGGTCTGGATGGTCATGTGCAGGGAGCCCATGATGCGTGCGCCCTTGAGGGGCTGCGCGGCGGCGAACTCCTCGCGCGTCTTCATCAGGCCGGGCATCTCGTGCTCGGCAAGGCGGATCTCCTTGCGGCCGAACTCGGCGAGGGAGAGGTCGGCGACCTTGAAGTCGACCTTGGTGGGTGCGTCGGTGCTCATGCGTTCTCCGGAAACGAGGGTCAGGACAGGGCCGCAGCGAGAAGCCGCTCGTGCTTCTCCTGCTCGAAGCGCAGCCAATCGGCGGCCGGGACGTCATCGGGACGGCTGACCTCGGCCTCGAACCACGCCTCCACCGCGCGGGAGAGATCCTCCTCGCGGCGCAGGCGCAGCGCGAAGCCCATCTCCGAGAGGCCGACCTCATGCTGAGCCAGCAGCTCGCGCAGGGTGCGCAGCCGCTGGAGCTCCTCAGGGCCGTAGAGCCGGTAACCCGCAGGCGACCGGCGCGACTCGATCAGCCCCATCGACTCGACGTAACGCAGCATGCGCGACGACCAGCCGGTGGTCTGAGCGGCCTCTTGGATGGTCAGGGCGTCGACGTCCACACCCCAACCTTACCGCGATCTTGTCAAGGTTTTCGACGGCTCCCTGCCCGGAGGGGGTGGAAAGACCCCTCCTTCGGCCAACGACGAGGCGGCCGAGACCTACCGTGCGGTCGCGCGGAGGATGCCCGCCCGCTTCTTGTGCGTCTCCTCGTAGAGCCGGACGATCGCCCGCTGGGCCGCATCGGCGTCGCGCAGTCGGGCGACCACCGTGGCGACGTTCTGGCTGTCGTAGCCCTCCCACGGTGTCTCGACGTGCAGCTGCGCGCCGAGCGACCCGGGAGGCGCCTCGGCCTCGCGCCGCGCCTCGCGGACGCGGGCCGCGTCGGCGGCCGTGAGGTCGCCGGCATGTGGGGACGGCGTCGCAGCGGCGGGAGCCATCGGCTTGGCCGGCGTGCGCGGGGCCTCCGGCTTCGGGCGCGGCGTAGCCCGCACCGGGGTGGCGGCGGGACGAGCGGTGGCGTCAGCCGGTGCACTGGAGGCGGACCTGGTCGCCCGCCCGCCTCGCGCGGATGGGGCCGTCCGCGCGCTTCGCGCAGACTCGCCCGCCCGCCCGGCTCGCGCGGTGCG
>JAOPZL010000310.1 GCA_025964175.1 Solirubrobacterales bacterium | reverse complement strand
GTACAGGCGCCCGACGTCCCCGGCCAGCAGGCCGCCGGCGACGCCGGTCATGAACGACGCGAGCGCGAACGCCCACAGCTTGTAGCGCGTGATGTTGACGCCCGCGGCGATCGCCGCCGGCTCGCTCTGGCGGATGGCCGCCCACGCGTGGCCCGGCTTGCCGCGCACGTGCCACAGGGCGATCAGGAACATGACCAGGCAGACGACGACCGTGTAGCGGAAGTACGAGGTGTCGGCCATCGCGATCGACGGGCGGCGCACCGGCGCGCTCGCGGTGTTGTTGTAGCCGAGGAAGCCCGTGCCGCCGTTGGGGAAGTTCGTCGCGCGCAGGGCGATCGTGATCGCCCCCGCGAGCATGAGGGTGATCAGGGCGAGGTACAGGCCGCTCAACCGCAGCGCCGGCAACCCGATCACCGTGCCCAGCACCATCGTGATCAGCCCGGTCAGGAGCAGCACGATCGGGAAGGGCAGGCTGGTGGTGAAGCTGAGCTTGGCCGCGATCCACGCGCCGAGCGCGAGGACGGCGATCTGGCCCAGCGAGACGAGCCCGACGCGGCCCATGAGCATGCCCAGGCCGAGGGCGACGACGGAGATGTAGGCCATGCTCGTGCAGACCGACACCCAGTAGTTGCTGAGGATCGACGGCAGGAGGACCAGGGCGACCAGCAGGATGATCGCCGCGGCGATGAGCTGGCGCTGTTCGATGCGGCTGATGCGGCGCGCGGCGCCGCGCTCGCGGGCCGGGGCGGCCGAGGCCGAGGTGGTGTCGACGGCTCCCATGGGCTATCGCGCTCCCTTCGCGGTGGCGAGGTTCCCGCTGCGCGACAGGTACAGCAGCGCGATCGTCGCGATGACGAACGGAGCCATGTCGCGGTACTGCGAGATCGACAGGATCGGGGTGGCCAGCGCGCTGACGAGGCCGATGAAGAGGCCCGCGGCCAGCGTGCCCGGCAGCGAGTTGAGCCGCGCGATGAGCGCGGCGGCGACCGACGAGATGACCAGGAAGGTCAGCGTGGCCGAGTCGAGGCCGACGAGGTTGCTGAACAGCAGCCCGGCGGCACCGGACAGAAGTCCGGTGCCGAACCAGGCGGCCGCCTCGACGCGCCGGACCGGCACGCCGAGGGTCGCGGTGATCTCACGGTCATCGGCCAGCGCCCGCATCGCCGTGCCGAGCTTGGTGAACCGCAGGAAGACGGCCACCCCGATCGTCACGATGATGCCGAGCCCGAGCCCGATGATCTGCGTGTAGTTGACCAGCACGTTGCTGATGCTGAAGCCGTGCAGCGTCGACGGCAGGACCATGGAGCGCGCCTTGTCGCTCCAGATCCACGACATGGCGCCGAGCAGGATGAGCGCCAAGCCCAACGTCGCCACCGCTTTGACCAGCGGCTCACGGGACGCCAGAGGCGGCCCGAACACCATGCCGTAGGCCAACGTCACGACCCCGCCGAAGAGCACGCACACCACGTACGCGATTCCTTGGGGCCAGCCGTGGTCGTTGATCAACGACCACGCGATGAAGGCGCCCATCGCCCCGATCGCGCCGAACGCGAGGTTCAGCACGCCGGTGGCCCGGTAGAGGACCACCATCCCGACGCCGGACAGGGAGTACACCCCGCCCAGCGCCAGGCCGGTGAAGATGAAGGGCTTGAAGTCCTCCAAGCTCGGCATTGCTACAGGATCCCCTCTTGCTTCTCGATCGCCCGCACCTTGGCGATGTCCGGGTCGTCAGCCGAGATCGGGAAGCAGTCCTCCTGCAGGACCATCTTGCCGCCCTTCGGGGTGACCGTGCGGTCGGTGTTGTTGGGGATGTGAAGCGCGCCGCCGCCGTAGTACCACGGCTTGCACAGGATGTCGTTCTTGAAATCCTTGGTCGCCTTGATGGCGGCGTTGACGCTCGCGGGCGTGATGTCGCCCTTGATGGTCATCATGCGGTCGGTGATGATCTTGCCCATCAGGAAGCCCATCTGGCTGAACGAGCCGACGGGGATCTTCGGGCCGTACTTCTGAAGGACCTCGTTGTAGAGGTCCATGTCCGGGCCCTTGGCGCTCAGCACCTGGAGCTCGGCGTTGACGAACAGCTGACCGTCCCAGCTGGACCCGAGGGCCGAAGCGAGGAAGTCGGTGTTGCACGGCGTGGAACAGCCCCACTTGACGCGCTTGGCCAGGCCCTGCTGCTCGGCGGCCTGGAGGATCTTCAGCGCCTCGGGAGGCGTGAAGTTCAGGACGACTCCGCCGCCGTCGCCCGCGGCCTGCACGAGCTTCTGCGCGATCGAGTTGGCGTCCTGGATCGGGACGTTCTCGGTGAGCGTGGTGATCGGGATGCCGGCCGCCTTGGCCAGCGCGATCGGGCCGCCGGCGATGTAGCCGGTGCCGGGCACGTTGGACTGGTCGAAGACCAGCTTCTTGATGCCCTGCTTGAACAGCGACTGCACGGCGCCGTCGGAGCTGTACCGCGGCCCCATGTTGACGGCGGCCGAGTTCGGCGTGCCGTAGCACTCCGGCGCGATGCCGGCGTCGATCTCGTTGAAGCCCTTCGAGGCGTAGTACTTGCCGTTGACCGCGCACTCCAGCAGCGAGAAGCTGCCGACGATCGCGTTCACCTTGTCGCTCTCGATGAGCTTCTTGCCGAGGTTGGCCACCTGGCCCGGATCGCTCTGCTCGGTCTCGGCGATGAGCTCGACCGGGCGGCCGTTGATGCCGCCGTTGTCGTTGACGCACGCGAAGTACGCCGCTTGCATGTTCGTGCCGTCGGTGAAGTCCGTGCCCGGCTGCTTCGTGACGATGGCGCCGATCTTGATCGGCGCTCCCGTGGCCTTCTGGCCGTTGCCCAGCCCGCACTTCGAGGCGGGCCCCGAAGCGGTGGTCGGGGTTGCGGCCGCCGTCGTGTCGGCTCCGGTCGATGCGGCCGGGGTCGACGCCGCGGCGGGCGTGGAACTGCTCGTGGAGCTGCTGCTGCCTCCACATGCACCCAGGGTGATCATCAGCGCTGCGAGCGCTGGAACGGCAAATGCCGGTCCGATCCTCCTGCTCATGGCTCTCTCCTCCTCCATCGGGCGCCCTTTTCAGGCGCTCGTTAGCCCTGCTCCGATATACGGCAACCTGAGACTCGGCGACCCTACGCTGAGCCGTCGCACCGCGTCAACAAGCTGCTGTCGACCCGGCAGGTACGCGTCCTCCAGCGGGGGGCTGAAGGGGATCGGCGCGAACGGCGCGCCGACGCGCCCGATGGGCGCGTCGAGGTCGTCGAAGGCGGCCTCCTGAACCGCCGCCACCACCTCCGCGCCGAAGCCGCCGTGGACGACCGCCTCATGGGCGACCACCAGGCGGTTGGTGCGTCGCACCGAAGCGACGATCGTGTCGAGGTCGAAGGGCACGAGCGTCCGTGGGTCGATGACCTCGGCCTCGATGCCCTCCTCGGCAAGCTCCTGGGCGGCGGCGAGCGCCTCGCCCACCATCCGCGACGTCGCGACGATCGTGACGTCGTCGCCGGTGCGCACCGTGCGGGCGCGGCCCAGCTCGATCGGCTCGATCGTCTCGGGCACGTCCTCGCGCCGGAAGTACAGCGCCTTGTGCTCGACGAAGACGACGGGGCCCGGATCGAGGATCGCGGCGGCCATGAGGCCGGCGGCGTCGGCGGCGCCGCTGGGCATGACGACCTTCAGCCCGGGCACGTGCGTCAGCCACGACTCCAGCGACTGCGAGTGCTGCGCGCCGCCGCGCTGCCCGGCACCGCCCTGGGTGCGCAGGACGAGCGGCACGGTCAGCTGTCCGCCGGACATCGCGTGGGCCTTGGCCGCCGCGTTGACGAGCTGGTCCAGGGCGAGCGTGAGGAAGTCGATGTACATGATCTCCAGCACGGGTCGCATGCCCGACTGGGCGGCGCCGATCGCCACGCCGGTGATCGCCGCCTCGCTGATCGGCGTGTTGCGCACGCGCTCGCGGCCGAACTCCTCCGACAGGCCGGCCGTCGTCGTGTACGGCCCGCCCTCGGCGACGTCCTCGCCGATGACGAAGACGCGCTCGTCGGCACGCATGGCGTCGGCCAGCGCGCGGCCGACGGCCTTGACGTAGGTCTCATTGCGGCTCACGCGTATGCCACCTCCGCCGTCAGGGACTCCGGTGGGTACGCGCTGTCGCGGCCGAACGTCTCCGCGGCCTCGACCTCGGCGATCGCCTCGGCGGCGATCGCGTCCGCGGCCGCCTCGTCCAGCGTGCCGTCCTCGATGAGCGAGGTGCGCAGCCGGACGATCGGATCGAGCTTGCGCCACTCGTCGGCGGCGAGCGCCTCGCGATATGCGGCGGGGTCGCCGACGTAGTGGCCGCTGAGGCGGTGGGTCAGGCACTCCAGCAGGAACGGTCCCTCGCCGGTGCGGGCGCGCTCCAGGAAGCCGCCGAAGGAGGACCAGACGGCGCGGACGTCGTTGCCGTCGACGGTCTCGCGCGCGAAGTCGTATGGGGCGACCGCGTCGCTCACGCGCTCGACGACCGTGTGGGCCGAGCGCGGGGTGAACTCGGCGAAGCCGTTGTTCTCGCAGACGAGGATCAGCGGCAGCTGCCACAGCGACGCGAGGTTGAAGGTCTCCAGGACGTGGCCGCCCTGGGCGGCGCCGTCGCCGAAGAAGACGACGGCGACGGAGTCCTCGCCGCGCAGGCGGGAGGCGAGCGCGGAGCCCAGCGCCATCGGCACGTTGCCGCCGACGACGCCGGTCGCGCCGAGGAAGCCGTGCTCGACGTCGACGAGGTGCATCGAGCCGCCCATGCCGCGGCACAGGCCGGTCTCGCGGCCCATCAGCTCGGCCATGACGCGGTTCATCGGCGCGCCCTTGGCCAGCGCGTGGCCGTGGGCGCGGTGCCCGCTGTACACGGCGTCGTCGTCGCGCAGCTGCGTGCAGGTGCCCGCGGCGACGCCCTCCTGGCCGACGGAGACGTGGATCAGGCCGAAGACCTCACCGGCCAGCTTGAGGCGCGCCACGCGCTCCTCGAAGTGGCGGATCCGCTCCATCGTGGCCAGCACCCGGAGGGCGTCGTCGGAGTTCACGGCGTCGCGCCTACGCCGCCACCGGCGCGGTGCCCAGGACCGAGCGGACCGCGGAGGCGATGCGATCCTCGTCGGGCAGGACGTGCGCTTCGAGCGGCTCGCTGTACGGGACGGTCGCGTCGAGCGCGGTGACCTGCACGATCGGCGCCTTCAGCAGCCCGAACCCGTGCTCGGCCACCTCGCCGGCGATGACGCCGGAGACGGCCGAGTGGCGCGGCGCCTGGTCGACGAGCACCAGACGCCCGGTCTTCTCGACCGAGCTGAGGATCGTCGGCATGTCCAGCGGCGCGAGCGTGCGCGGGTCGATGACCTCGGCCTCGATGCCCTCGCCGGCCAGCAGCTCGGCGGCGGCCAGCGCGCGGTCGACCATCCAGCCGGTCGCGACGAGCGTGACGTCGCCGCCGGTGCGCCGCACCGACGCCTGGCCGAACGGCACGAGGTACTCGCCCTCGGGCACGTCGCCGTGGACGAGCGTGAGCAGGTAGTGGTGCAGGAAGACGACCGGGTCGTCATCGCGGATCGCGGTGGCCATCAGGCCCTTCGCGTCGGCCGGGGTGGCCGGGGCGACGACCTTCAGGCCGGGCACGCCGAGGAACATGTTCGTGATCACGCCGGTGTGCTGACCGGCCCAGCCGGCGGCGAAGCCGTAGCCGGCCTTCAGCACGAGCGGGACCTTCACCTGGCCACCGGACATCGCGCGCATCCGCGGCGCCTCGTTGGTGACCTGGTCCATGGCGACGAGCATGAACTCGGCCATGTAGAGCTCGACGACGGGACGCAGGCCGGCCATCGCCGCGCCCACGGCCATGCCGATCTCGGCCGTCTCGGAGATCGGCGTGACGCGCACGCGGTCGGCGCCGAAGTCGGAGACGAACGGGGCGTTCTCGACGGTGGCCAGGTTCTGGCCGTAGTACAGGACGGTCTCGTCGCGGGCCATCTCCTGGTGGATGGCCTCGTCGATGGCGGCGATGTAGGGAAGCTCGCGGGACATGTCGTTCTCCTCAGGACGCGTGGACGTAGGCCAGCGCCTCGTCGAGCTCCGGGTAGGGGCTGTCAAGGCCGAACTGCACCGCGGCCTGCATCTCGTCGCGGGCCTCCTGGGCGATCCGCTCGGCCTCGTCGGAGGTGAGCACGCCCTCGGACACGACGCGGCCGCGCATCCGCGGGACCGGGTCGCCGCGCAGCGCGGCCGCGTACTGCTCGGTGTCGCCGAACACCTCGATCGCCTCGTGCTCGGGATAGTGCAGCGGCACGCCGGGAGGGGCGATGAGGTTGCCGTGGGCCGACAGCCGGTAGACCTTGGACTCCACGAGCGTCGGGCCCTCGCCGTCGCGGGCGCGCTGAACGGCCGCGCCGACCGCCTCGTGCACGGCGACCGGGTCACCGCCGTCGATCGTCACGCCCGGCATCGCGTAGCCGGTCGCCTTGATCGACAGGTCCTGGCCGGCGGCCGCGTTGGCGTCCTCCTGGAAGGACTGCGTGACGACGTTGTAGCCGTTGTTCTCCATTACGAAGACGATCGGGAGCTTCCACAGCGATGCGACGTTGAGCGTCTCGTGGAAGGAGCCCTGCTTGGACGCGCCGTCGCCGAAGAAGGACAGGACGACGTCCTGGTTGCCGCGGATCTGCGCGGCCCACGCGGCGCCGGCGGCGTGGGGGATGCCCTGGCCGACGATGCCCGAGGTGCCGAGGAAGCCGTTGGCCGGATCGGTGAGGTGCATCGAGCCGCCGATGCCCTTGCACAGCCCGGTCGCCTTGCCGTAGATCTCGGCCATCATCGCGTCGGCCGAGGTGCCCATCGCCAGCGGGTAGCCGTGGCAGCGGTAGGTCGCGAGCACCTGGTCGCCCTCGCGCAACGTGGAGACCGAGCCGACGATCGACGCCTCGACGCCGTCGGCCAGGTGGGTGTGGCCGCGGATGACGCCGGGGTGGTCGGTGAAGGTCCGCTTCACGCGCTCCTCGAACTCGCGGATGCGGACCATCTGCGTGTACATCCAGGTCAGGTCGGGCTTGCTGCTCATCGGACGCTCCTCTCGAGGAACTGGCTGGCGGTCGACTCGTAGGCGCGGCGGAAGATCACGTCGATGGGGTTGTTGCGGAGCTCCTCGGAGAGGGTCTCCACGCCCCACGGCCCGTCGTAGCCGGCCTGGCGGGCCGCCTCGACGTAGCCGCGTACGTCCATCTCACCCTCGCCGGGGAGGGCGCGGTACATCGTGGTCTCCTCGATCCGGTCGTCGCGCCAGGCGAGCGCGCCGTCGCTGAGCTCGACCCAGGCGAGCCACTGCGGAGGGATCTGGGAGACGGCCTCGGGGGTGATCCCGAGCTTGCTCATGTGCCACACGTCGACCGCGAGGCCGCCGTTGGGGGCGCCGGCGCCCTCGACGATGGCCAGCGCCTTCTCGAGGCTGTCGGCGTTGACGTCGAAGGGCATGAACTCGTAGGCGATGCGCGCGTCGGTGCGCTCGCGGGCCTGCGCGCAGAGCTGGGCGTAGGACTCGATCAGGACGTCCAGCTCGCACGGCGTGCCGGGGATGTTGCCGACCTTGACGTGGTGGGCGCCGAGGACGCCGGCGGCTTCCAGCAGCTGCTCACGGATGCGGTCCGAAGCCACGCGGCGGGGATCGCCGGGCTCGACGAACCAGTCCATGAGGAACTCGAGCTCCAGGTGCTTGAGGCCGTGGTCGTCGAGTTCGCGCTTCATGTCGGTCAGCGACCGCGACAGCAGGATGTGCTCGAGATCGGCGTGCCAGATCCCCAGTCCCTTGAACCCGACCTTCTCGGCCTCCGCGCAGCGATCGGTGAAGTCGAACAGCGACCACTCTCGTCCCGTGTGCACCTCGACCGGCCCGGACACCGTCCAGTACAGGCCGAGCAGTTCCGCGTCTTCACCCATGGACCCTCCTCCTCGGTGTGTGCCGACGGTACGCGCGCACGCTGACCAAGGCAGGTCCGTGGGTGCTGGACTTCTTGTCGATCAGCGCGGGGCGGGTTAGGGCCAGCCCCGATGCGGACGATGCGCGCCACGCGGCTCGCGTCCTGCGGCTGGTCGACGAGGGCCGGCGCCGACATCCCGGGGGCAGGGCAACCCGGCGCCGGCGATCTTCTCGGCGCTCGCGGGCGTGATCGCGCCCGCGAACCGCCCGGGCTGACCGCCGGGGCGCGCCGGGGCGGCTACCAGCCGGCGACGGAGCCGGCGTCGACCGGCAGCGCCACGCCGGTGACGAACGAGGCGTCCTCGCTGCACAGCCACGCGACCGCGGCGGCGACCTCGGCCGGCTGGCCGGGCCGCTTGAGCGCCTGCGGGGCGAGGATCTCGGCCTGGCGCTCGGGCGACAGGTCCGACATCAGCGGCGTCATGATCGCCGCGGGGCACACGGCGTTCACGCGGATGCCGTCCTCGGCGTACTCGATCGCGCCGTTCTTGGTCAGCCCGACGATGCCGTGCTTCGTCGCCGCGTAGGCGCTGAGCAGGTGCACGCCGCGCAGGCCCGCGTTGGACGACGTGTTGACGATCGCGCCGCGCGACGGCAGGTCGTTGCGCAGCATCGCGCGGATCTGGTGCTTCATGCCCAGGAACGTGCCGCGCAGGTTCACCGCGACGACGCGGTCGAAGTCCTCGTCGCTCGTCTCGGCCAGCGGGGCGTGCACGCCGATGCCCGCGTTGTTGTGGGCGAAGTCCAGGCGCCCGTGCAGGCGGACGACGTGTGCGACGAGCGCCTCCTGGTCGGCGGCTTGGGCGACGTCGCAGGCCACGAACTCGGCCTGGCCGCCGACCGTGCGGATCGCGGCGACGGTCTCCAGGCCCCCCGGGCGCGAGCGCTCGAGGTCGGAGACGACGACGGAGGCGCCCTCGGCCGCGAGGCGGATCGCGCAGGCGCGTCCGATCCCGCTCGCGGCCCCCGTGACCAGCCCCGCCTTGCCGGCGAGGAGGCCGCTCACGCGATCGCGCTCATGCCGTGAGCGCCGCCTCTTCGGCGGCCGCATGTCCGCGCACGTCGCTCGGCGTCTGGCCGAACTCGCGCTTGAAGACGCGCGCGAAGTGCGCGGCGTCGCGGAAGCCCCAGCGGAACGCGATCTCGGTGACCGATCCTCCGGACGGGCGGCGCAGGTCCTCCAGGCAGCGGGCGAGGCGCTCGCGGCGCACGAGGCCCGCGACCGACTCCTCGCAGTCCTCGAACAGGGCGTGCAGCGTGCGCACCGAGATGGCGTGCGCCTTGGCGATCGCCTCCGGCCCCAGCAGCGCGTCCTGCAGGTGCGCGCGGATGTAGCGGCGCACGTCGACGCGGATGGCCGAGCGGCGGGCGGTGCGGCTGGACGGGACGGTCGGCTCGACGGCCGAGCGCAGGAGCTCCAACGCGGCGTCGGCGGCCGCGGCGGCCGCGGCGTCGTCGAGCCACGGCAGCTCCTGGGCGAGCGCGTCGAGGTAGCGCACGAGCAGGCGCGCGGCCGGGCCCTGCTGCACCGGCGGCATCGCCTTGGCGTCCTCCAGGCGCGGGCAGACCGACAGGATCCGCTCGCTGGGGACGATGAGCGTCCGCTTGGCGAACGGCTCGACGACCTCGATGTCGACGGGCTGCCAGCCGTTCCAGACGATCACGTCGCCCGCGGTGAGCGACAGGTTGCACGCCTTGTCGCGCACGTGCTCGACACCGCGGCGCACGAACTGGAAGCCGATGACGCTCCCGGGGTCGCCGTTGAGCAGCTCCGTGCCGCGGTGCCCCTTGAACGGCGCCGAGGCGCAGTCGACGAGCTGCAGGTCTCCGAGGCGGCGCCGCGTCACCGACCCGCGGAAGCGGCCGCGTGACTGCGTCGACTCGCTGACGTCGAAGCCGAGATGCGTGACCGACAGGATGTCCGCCCACGCGTCCAGCGCGGGCGTTCCTGGAGTGTCAACGACGTTCCAGCGCTCCGCTTGGTGCGGCACTGGCGTTGGTATGTGCTCTGGGGTCAGAGCCCACCTCTCTCCTCCGGCTGCGGACCCGAACTTCGTGACCGATGTTACAGACATGGTCCTAGAACGGGAACGGTTGGGCGTGGGGGCGCACGGTGAGCCACTGCCACTCGGTCCACAGCTCGAGGTTGGCGACGCCGCCGAAGTGGCCGCCGTTGGAGGAGGCGCCGAAGCCGCCGAACGGGGCGGGCGGCTCCTCGTTGACCGTCTGGTCGTTGACGTGGACCATGCCGGCGTGCAGCCGGTCGGCGATCGCCGATGCGCGGGCCGCGTCGCCGGACTGGACCGCCGCGGCCAGCCCGTACTCGGTGGCGTTGGCGAGCTCGACGGCCTCGTCGTCGTCGCGGAACGGGATGACCGGCGCGACGGGACCGAAGATCTCCTCGGCGAACGCGGGCATCGTGCGGGAGACGTCGGCGAGGACGGTGGCGGGGAAGTAGCGCCCGTCGGGCTTGCCGCCGACGAGGGCCGCCGCGCCCTGCGCCACGGACTCGTCGACGATCCGCTGCACGCGCTCCAACTGGCGGGCGTTGATGATCGGCCCGAGGGCGACCTCGTCGGTGTCGGGGTTGCCGAACGGCAGTCGCGCCGCGCGGGTGACGAGCGCCTCCAGGTACGGCTCGACGATCGACTCGTGCACGAGGTGGCGGCTGGTCGCCAGGCAGATCTGGCCCTGGTGCAGGAAGGATCCCCACGCGCCGGCCGAGGACGCGGCCTCGATGTCGGCGTCGTCGAGGACGATCAGCGGCGAGTTGCCGCCGAGCTCGAGCACCACGCGCTTGAGGTTGCGTCCTGCGGCCTCGCCGACCTTGCGCCCGGCGGCGTTGGAGCCGGTGAACGAGATCATGCGCACGCGCGGGTCGTTGACCAGCGCCTCGCCGACCTCGGGGCCGCCCGCGAACGCGTGCAG
Organism: Solirubrobacterales bacterium; assembly: GCA_025964175.1. Classification (GTDB taxonomy): domain Bacteria; phylum Actinomycetota; class Thermoleophilia; order Solirubrobacterales; family Solirubrobacteraceae; genus Capillimicrobium. Next base: position 7,292 of record JAOPZL010000310.1, on the reverse strand, counting down.
CAGGCCGGACGGCAGCCCGGCCTCCTCGAAGGCGCGCGCGAGCAGGGCCGCGCCGGTGATCGGGGTGTTCGGGTCGGCCTTGAGCACGACCGCGTTGCCGAGCACGAGGGCCGGGGCGACCGAGCGCATCGCCAGCACGATCGGGAAGTTCCACGGGGTGATGACGCCGACGACGCCGATCGGCGTCCGGCGCGCGGTCGACGAGCGACCGGGGGTCAGCGACGGCAGCAGGATCCCCTGCGGGTGGGAGATGAGCGCGGCGGCCTGCTCGATCTGGCCGATCGAGGCGCTGACCTCGTTGTCGGCCTTCGGCGCGATCGAGCCGGTCTCGCGCACCAGCCAGCGCACGAGCTCCGCACGGTTGGCCTCGATGATCTCGCCGGCGCGGCGCACGATGCGTGCGCGCTCGTTGATGTTCGTCTGCGCCCACTCGCGCTGGGCACGGGCGGCGGAGCGCGCAGCACGGTCGACCGTGTCCGCGTCGCCCATGCCGGCGATGCCGAGCGTCGCGCCGGTGGCGGGCTCGATCACGTCGGCGACCGCGGGTGCGTCGACCCAGCCGTCGCTGAAGATCCGGCCGGTCCAGAGGCGCTCGTCGAGGAGACCGGCGACCTCCGTCAGCGTCTGTGGCGGGTCGGTCACAGGGGTGGTGGCCATGGGGAGGTGCTCCTCTCTAGACCAGCGCGGCGCTGGACGCGCCGGCGGGCTTGCTGGGCTTGCGGCCCCTGATGAGGTCCGCGGCCTTCTCGGCGATCATGATCGTGGGCGCGTTCGTGTTGCCGCGCGTGATCGACGGCATCACCGAGGCGTCGACGACGCGCAGGCCCTGGGTGCCCAGGACGCGCAGCTCGTCGTCGACCACGGCGCCCATCGAGCAGGTCGACGTCGGGTGGTAGACGGTCTGCCCGGCGAGGCGGACGAAGGCCATGATGTCCTCGTCCGAGTCGGAGGCGGGCACGCGCCACTCGCCCGTCGTCATCGACTTCAGCGGCTCCTGCCGCGCGATCTCCATGAGGATCCGCACGCCGGCGATCATCGACTGGCGGTCGTCCTGTGTCGTGAGGTAGTTGTGCAGGACGCGCGGCTTGGCGTCCGGCAGGCCGGCGCGCAGGAAGACCCGGCCGCGGCTGCTCGGCTTGGCCACCAGCGGCCCGAACGACCACCCGTGCTCGGGCGGCGGCTGCAGCCCCTCGTCCCAGAAGATCGCGGCGGCGTAGTGGAACTGCACGTCGGGCGCGGGGAGACCGGGGCGGGTGCGGAAGAAGGCGCCCGCCTCGGCGATGTTCGAGGTCAGCGGGCCGCGCTGCTCCTGCTGGAGCAGGGCGATGTTCTCCGGCGTGACCGCGTCCAGCAGCGAGACGACGTCGGTCGTCCAGTTGGCCTGGGCCATCAGGTGGTCCTGGAGGTTCTCGCCGACGGGCAGGTCCTCGCGCACGTCGATCATCAGCGCCTCGAGGTCGGCGGCCGGGCCGATGCCCGACAGCATCAGCAGCACCGGCGACTGGTAGGCGCCCGCACTGATGATGACCTCGCGCTCGGCGCGGATCGTCTTGCACCGGCCGTACTGGGCGATCTCCACGCCGACCGCCCGATCGGCCTCGAAGACGATCTTCGTCGTCAGGGCATCGGTGATGATCGTGAGGTTGCGACGGGCGCGCGCGGGATTGAGGTAGCCGACCGCGGTCGAGCAGCGCATGCCGTCGCGCTGGGTCAGCTGATAGGCGCCGACGCCCTCCTGGCGGGGGCCGTTGAAGTCCGGGTTGTGCTCGTGGCCGGCGTTCACCGTGGCCTGGATGCAGGCGTCGATGAGCGGATGCTTGGAGCGGGAGTCCGAGACCGACAGCGGGCCGCCGACGCCGTGGTAGGCGTCCTCCCCGCGGTCGTTGTCCTCCGCGCGGCGGAAGTAGGGCAGCACGTCGTCGTAGCCCCAGCCCTCGTGGCCCAGGGCGGCCCACTCGTCGTAGTCGACGCGGTTGCCGCGCATGTAGATCATCGCGTTGATCGACGAGCTGCCGCCGAGCACGCGGCCGCGCGGGAGGTACAGGCGCCGGCCGCCCAGGCCGGGCTCCTCCTCGCCGTAGAGGTCCCAGTCCATGTTCGTCTTGAACAGGGCGGGGAACGCGGCGGGGGTGTGGATCTCGGCGGCGGTGTCGGCGCCGCCGGCCTCGATGATCGCCACGGTGACGTCGGGGTCCTCGGTGAGGCGGGAGGCGAGCACGCAGCCCGCCGAACCGGCGCCGACGATCACGTAGTCGAAGGCGGTGGCGCCGCTAGACGGATCCGATGACAACCTTCATCACCTCCTTGGGGTTCTCCATGGCGAAGGTCAGCGCCTCGGGGGCGCTGCGCAGCGGGAACTCATGGCTGACCAGTCGCCCGAGCGTCTCCGGGTGGCGCTGCACGATCGAGACCGCCTCGGCGAACTCGTGCGGCTGGCAGACCGAGACGCCGAGCACGTCGAGCTCCTTCTCGACGAAGCGCGAGACCTGCACGGCGAGGTCGCGCCCCGACATGCCGACGATGACCACGCGGCCCGCCGAGGCGACGATGTCGACGCCGGCGCTGATCGCATCCGGGTTGCCGGTCGCGTCGACGACGGCGGGAGCGCCCTCACCCCCCGCCCATTCGCGGGCGTACTCGGCGACCTCGGCCGCGGTGGTCCACGGGAGGACCTCCGCCCCGAGCGCCTTGCTGATCTCGAGGCGATCGGCGAACGGGTCGATCGCGAGGACGTGCGCGCCGCGCTCGGCGGCGGCGAGCGCGACGGCCTGGCCGATCGGGCCCGCGCCCATCACGACGATGCGCTCCTGGGAGGCGATGCGCCCGCGGTTGACGGCGCGAACGGCGATCGAGAACGGCTCGGCGAGCGCGGAGACCGCGGGCCGCGACGACGTGATCGGGTAGACGCGGTCGGCGGCGATGACGAGCTGCTCCTGCAGCCCGCCGTCGACATGCACGCCGATCAGCTGGAAGCGATCGCACACGTTCGGGCGCCCGACCCGGCACGGGTAGCACTCCCCGCACGCCAGCAGCGGGAAGAGCGACACCGATTGCCCCTCGTGCAGATGCTGCGGAGCATCAGGGCCGAGGCGGTCGATGACCGCCGCGACCTCGTGTCCCTGCACCCGGGGGAGCTCGGGGTAGCCGACGACGTCGAGCTGCCCTTCGAAGAGATGGAAGTCCGATCCGCAGAGGCCGACCGCCTGCGGACGCACCGTGACCTGGCCGGGACCGGGCGGAGCGGGCTCCGCGCGATCGAGGAGGTCGATGGTTCGCTTCCCGGTGGTTACCGCCGCGAGCATCGGCCCACGGCTGACCCTTGCCTGACCATGGAGCCGACGCTAACCCCGCGCGCGGCCGGCGGCTTGCCAGCGCGTGCGGTCTTCCTTGCCGATGCGTGCGTGGGATTGCGGGGAGGGGCCGCGGAGCGGAGCGCGCAGCGGCCACGTGCCTGCCCCGAAACCGCGAACGGGGGTAAAGGGACCTCATGAGCAATGTGACCGTGGGACTGTGGGTGCCGATGGAGGCCAAGCCCGGCAAGGAGGACGAGGTCGCCGAGTTCCTGACCGGCGCGAAGCCGATCGTCGACGCCGAGCCCGACACCACCGCCTGGTTCGCCATCCGGATGGGGCCGACGAGCTTCGGCATCTTCGACGTGTTCGAGAACGACGCGGGTCGCCAGGCCCATCTCTCGGGCAAGGTGGCCGCGGCGTTGATGGAGAAGGCGCCCGACCTGTTCGCGACGCCGCCTGGCATCCGGCAGTACGACGTGCTGGCGAGCAAGCTCCCCGGCTAGGGGATGTCGATCACGACCTTGCCCACGACCCCACGCTCCACGGCGTCGTGGGCGTCGGCCGTGCGCTCGAGCGGGAAGCGATGCAGCGGCAGCGTGGTCAGCGCGCCTGCCGCGAGCGCGGCTTGGACGCCGGCGACCGCCGCGGCCAGCTCCTCGGCCCGCACGGTGTAGATGAGCACGAAGCGCAGCAGCAGGTTGGGCCGCATCAGCCGGCGAACCGGGACCGGCGCCACGCCGGAGCCGTCGTCGGCGTAGGTGACGATCGAGGCGTACATCGCGGTGACGGCGAGGTCGAGCGGGAGGTTGTGGGCCAGCGCCAGCTCGACGACGCGATCGACGCCGTCCGGCGCGGCGGCGCGGACCTGGTCGCCGGCGTCGTCGTCGCGGTAGTTGACGACGGCGTGGGCTCCGGCCTCGCGGGCCAGCGCCGCCTTCTCCTCGCCGCTGACCGTGGCGATCACGGTGCGGACGTCCAGGAAGCGGGCGAGCTCGATCGCCGCATGGCCGACGGCTCCGGCACCGCCGGCCACGAGTACGTCGCGTCCCTCGACCGGGCCGTCGGCGGTGAGGCAGTGGTAGGCCGTCAGCGCGGGGATGCCGAGCGACGCGCCGAGCTCGAACGAGGCGCCGTCGGGCAGCGGCACGGCCCGCTCGGCCGGGACGACCGTCCACTGAGCTGCGGTGCCCCACTTGCGCTGCCATGCCGCGAACCACACCCAGACGCGCTCGCCCACGCGGGCCGGGTCGACGCCCTCGCCGACCGCGTCGATCTCGCCTGCGCCGTCCTGGCCGGGGATCTGGAAGCCGTCGACCGAACCGACGCTCGCCGAGCCGCCGGTGCGCGACTTCCAGTCGGTCGGGTTGACGCCCGCGACCCGCAGCCGCACACGCACCTCGCCGGGACCCGGCTCGGGCGTGGGCACCTCGACCACGCGCAGGACATCGGAGGGGCCGAACTCGGAGTAGGTGGCGGCGAGCATGCGCGACACGCTACGCCGCTTGCTGTGCCTGCTCCAGCAACGCACGGGTCGCCGCGGTCAGCCGCCGCTCGCTGGAGACCGCGATCGAGGTCTCGAACACCGGCGTGTGGTGGCGAACGGGCACGAAGACGAGGTCGTGGTCGGAGAACGCGGCGAAGCGCGGCATGAGCGCGATCGCCAGTCCCTGCTCGACGAACTCGATCACCGCGGACGCGTCGTTGACCTCGTAGGTGATGGTCCGGCGCACTCCGGCGGCGGCGAACGAGCGGTCGACGGCCATGCGCGTGCCCCAGCCCGCGGGGGCGTCGGCGAACGTCTCGTCGGCCAGCATCGACAGCTCGACGTCGGCCCGCCGCGCGAGGCGGTGGCCGGGCGGGCAGACGAGGAAGATCGGCTCGCTGCTGAGGAGGGTGAGCGCGAGCCCGGCGGCGCGCCGCTCGGGCAGGGCGAGGATGCCGAGGTCGACGCGGCCCTCGCGGATCAGCTCGGCCATGTCGGCCGACCCGCCGCCGTGGCGGATGCGCACCTCGACCTGCGGGTGGCGCTCGCGGAAGGTGGCGACCAGGCGCGGGACCGACATCGCCCGCATCGCGAGCGCCTGCATGACCCCCAGCGTGACCGTTCCCCGCAGTCCGCCGCGGACCTGGTCGACGGCCTCGCGTGCCGCGGCCGCGGCGGCGAGCGTCGCGCGCGCCTCGGGCAGCAGCGCGATGCCCGCGTCGCTCAGCGCGACGTGATGGGTGGTGCGATCGAAGAGCGAGGCACCGAGCTCGCGCTCCAGCCCCCGCACGGACGCCGAGACGGCAGACTGGACGACGTGCAGGCGCTCGGCGGCGCGGGTGAAGCTGCCCTCCTCGGCCACGGCGACGAACACGGTGAGGTGACGCAGCTCCATAACGCCGGAGAGGTTATCGCTGTTGCAGATGAGCGATAGCGCACACATGCGTTGTCTTCGATGACCGGGTGCCGCACCATGGAAGCTGCCCATGCGCTCCTCTCGTCACCACGGCCTCGGCTTCTGGGCCGTCGCGTTCGCCCTCCTCGTGGTGATGGCCTTCTCGGCTCTTCCGACGCCGCTCTACGTCCTCTACCAGGCGCGTGACGGCTTCTCGACCTTCATGGTCACCGTGATCTTCGCCGCCTACGCGGTGGGCGTGGTGATCTCGCTGTTCTTCGCCGGCCACTCCTCGGACTGGCTCGGGCGCCGCCGCGTGCTCGCTCCCGCCGTCTCCCTCAGCGGCGTCGCGGCGATCATCTTCCTCGTCTGGCCCGACCTGCCGGGGCTGATCCTCGCCCGCGTCCTGTCGGGCTTCGCGGTGGGCGTCGTCACCGCCACGGCGACCGCGTACCTGTCCGAGCTGGCGGTCGAGCACCGGCCCGACGGCTCGATCCGCCGCGCGCAGCTCGTCGCCACCGCGGCGAACATCGGCGGCATCGGCCTCGGGCCGCTCGTCGCCGGGTTCCTGGCCCAGTGGGCGCCCGACCCGCTGCACCTGCCCTTCGAGATCGCGCTGGTTGCGCTGGCCATCGGCGTGGTCGTGATCCTGCTGGCGCCCGAGACGCGCGAGCGGCTCGTCCCGCGGCCGGCCTACCGCCCGCAGCGGATCGTCGTCCCTGCCGCGCAGCGCTCGCGCTTCTTCGCCGCCTCGCTCGGCGGCGCGGTCTGCTTCGCCGCCTTCGGCCTCTTCACCTCGCTCTCGCCGACCTTCCTGGCCGGGACGCTCGGCCACACGTCGCGCGCCCTGGCCGGCGCGGCCGCGTTCGCCGTCTTCGCCGCCGCCGTCCTCGCCCAGACGCTGAGCGTCATGCGCCCGGTGCGCGAGCTGCTGATCGGCGGCATGTCCGCGCTCGTGACCGGTCTCACCCTCGTCGTGCTGGCCGTGTGGCTGCCGAGTCCCTCGCTCGTGCTCTTCCTGGCCGGCGGCGTCGTCTGTGGCGCGGGCGCCGGGCTGCTGTTCAAGGGCTCGATCGCCACCGTCGCCGCGCTCGCGCCGCCCGAGAGCCGGGCCGAGGTGCTGGCCGGCTTCTTCCTGTTCGGCTACATCGGGATCTCCGTCCCCGTGGTCGGGGTCGGCCTGCTGACCCAGGTGATCGACGCCCGCACCGCGCTGGCCGCGTTCGCCGGTCTGGTCACCCTCACCCTCCTGGCCGCGACCCGCAGCCTGCTGGGCGCCGCCACTCAGCCGGCGCTGCCCGGGCGCGCGAGCGCCCGGGCCGGGACGCGGTAGCCGAGCGGTCCCGATGCCGCGCCGCGGCGAGGATCGATCGTATGTGCGTGACGAACTGCTGGGCGGCGGCCGGCAGCCGGCGTTCGCGCGACCAGAACAGGGCCAGCTGGAACGACGGGCCGGGCATCTCCAGCGGAACGGAGACGAACACCTCGGCCAACGGGGACTGCATCGAGCGGGCGTCCTCGGCGTAGATCGCGGTCACCAGCGAGCCGCCGGCCATCAGCCCGGCCAGCGTGATCGCCTGGCTGCAGCGGTGGGCGATCCGCGGCCGCAGGCCGGCCTCTG
>JAOPZL010000289.1 GCA_025964175.1 Solirubrobacterales bacterium | reverse complement strand
CGGGCGCGGCGATGCCGCCAGCGTCGAGCTGATCCGCCGCGCAGGGGCCCTGGTCGGTGAGATGCTCTCCACCGCCGTGCACTTCCTCAACCCATCGCTCGTGGTCATCGGCGGCGGCGTGTCGTCGTCGGGCGACGATCTGCTGGCCGCTATTCGCGAGGTCGTCTACGGGACGTCGCTCCCGCTGGCCACGCGAGAGCTCTCGATCCAGCGCTCCGCGCTGGGGTATCGCGCGGGGGTGGTCGGGGCCGCGACGATGGTGGTCGAACGACTTTTCTCGCGCGAGCGCCTGGGCGAGTGGATCGAGCGCGGGAACCCGGTCCTTCCCGACTGATCCGCCGATGACATGCAGGCTTTTGCATGTCATCGGCCAAAGGCGTACAGTCGGCTCGAGGGGTGCCGGTGTCCAAGGAGGAGGGGCTTCAGATGAGTCAGTTGAGGAAGGCGGCATGCCTGGCTGCCGCCAGCGCGGCGCTCGTCGCCGCGGGATGTGGCAGCAACGGCAGTTCGAGCACCAGCTCGAGCACCGCCGCGAGTACGAGCGCGGGCGGTGGGTCCACGACGGCCGCGGCGGCCGCGCCGTCCTCGGTCGATCAGACGGCGCAGGCGAGCCTGAAGGAGCTCGAGACGAAGGTCCTCAGCAAGGGACCCAACGGGGAGACCCCGACGCCTGCGGCCGACATCACGCTCACGGCGGACGAGCTGGCCAAGGTCAAGGCCAAGAAGGCGACCGCCGCGATCGTCATGCACTACGGCGGCAACGACTGGTCGACGGCGCAGGTCGACGGCCTCAAGAAGACGTTCGGCGATCTCGGCATCCAGGTCATCGCCACGACCGACGCGAACTTCAAGCCCGAGAAGCAGGTCTCCGACATCGAGACCGTCCTCGCGCGCAAGCCCGACATCATCGTGTCGATCCCCACCGACCCGGTGGCCACCGCCGGCGCGTACCGCAAGGCGGAGCAGGCCGGCACGAAGCTCGTCTTCATGGACAACGTGCCCAAGGGCTTCAAGGCCGGCACGGACTACGTCAGCGTCGTCTCGGCCGACAACTACGGCAACGGCGTCGCATCGGCCGACCTGATGGCCGAGGCGCTGAAGGGCAAGGGCAAGATCGGCCTCATCTTCCACGCGGCCGACTTCTTCGTCACCAAGCAGCGCTACGACGCGTTCAAGCAGACGATCAAGACCAACTACCCCGACATCCAGATCGTCTCCGAGAAGGGGATCGCCGGACCGGACTTCGCCGGTGACGCCGACAAGGCGGCGGGTGCGATGCTGACCCAGAACCCGGACCTCAACGGCATCTGGGCGGTGTGGGACGTCCCCGCCGAGGGCGTCATCGCGGCGGCGCGCGAGAACTCGCGCAAGGACCTGGTCGTGACCACCGAGGACCTCGGCCAGAACGTGGCCATCGACATGGCCTCCGGCGGCGTCGTCAAGGGCCTGGGCGCGCAGCGCCCGTTCGACCAGGGCGCGGCGGAGGCCAAGCTGGCCGCGTACGCGCTGATCGGCAAGAAGGCCCCGCCGTACGTGGCGGTCAACTCGCTGCCGGTGACCCCGGCCAACCTGATGGACGCGTGGCAGACGGTCTACCACGCCCCTGCGCCGTCCAAGGTGCAGAACGCCGCCAAGTAGCTCCTTCCCCACAGAACACGCCGTGCCGCCGCCGCGACCTCTCCCGCGCGGCGGCGGTCCGGCCGGGGATGGACGCAGCATCAACCGACAGGAGTGACGCAGAGTGCACACCAGGACCGTCAACGTCGGCGTGATCGGCGCCGGGTTCATGGGGAAGGCCCATTCCCTGGCCTACGCCGCCATGCCGATGTTCTTCTGGCCCGCGCCGGCGATCCCGCGGCGCACGGTGATCGCGGAGGTCACCGACGAGCTGGCCCGTGACGCCGCTGCCCGCTTCGGCTACGAGCGCTGGACGAGCGACTGGCGACGGATCATCGACGATCCCGAGATCGACGTCGTCGACATCGCGGTGCCCAACGACCAGCACCCGGCCATCGCCATCGCCGCGGCCCAGGCCGGCAAGCACGTCATCTGCGAGAAGCCGCTGGCGCGCACCGCCGCCGAGGCGCGCGCGATGCGCGACGCCGCCGTCGCGGCGGGGATCGTGCACATGGTCGCCTTCAACTACCGCCGCACGCCCGCGGTCGCGCTGGCCAAGTCGCTGATCGAGGACGGCACGATCGGCACCGTGCGCAACTTCCGCGGGACCTACCTCCAGGACTGGTCCAACGATCCCGACCTGCCGCTGTCGTGGCGCTTCCAGCGCGACGTCGCCGGTTCGGGCGCGCTGGGCGACATCGCCACCCACGTGCTCGACTTCGCCCGCTACCTGGTCGGCGAGGTCGTGCAGGTCAACGGCCTCATGGAGCGCTACATCCATGACCGCCCGATCCCGCAGGGCGGAGCCGACCAGCTGGCCGGCGCGGCGAAGATCGCCGACGCGCCGCGCGGCCCCGTCGACGTGGACGACGAGGTCCTCACGATGCTGCGCTTCGCGGGCGGTGCCGTCGGCTCGATCGAGGCGACCCGCCACGCGCACGGGCGCAAGAACTTCCTCGGCTTCGAGATCCACGGTGATCGCGGGACGCTGGTCTTCGACTACGAGCGCCGCGACGAGCTGCAGCTCTACAGCGCCGATGACGCGGCCGACCGCCAGGGCTTCCGCACGATCCTGACCGGTCCCGCCCACCCCTACGGCGAGAGCCTGTGGCCGATCCCGGGCCTCGGCGTCGGCTACGGCGAGACGAAGATCATCGAGTGCTACGAGCTGATGAAGGCGATCGCCGAAGGCACGCCGGCCGACCCGTCGTTCGAGGACGGCTATCGGATCACCTGCATCGCCGATGCGATCGCCGTCTCCGCGCAGGCGGGCACCTGGGTCGACGTCGACTTCGGGGAGGGCAGCTCGTCGTGACGCCGGTGCTGAGCATGCGCGGCGTGCGCAAGTCGTTCAGCGGCGTCGCCGTGCTCAAGGGGGTCGACTTCGCGTTGGAGCGCGGCGAGGTCCATGCGCTGCTGGGCGGCAACGGCGCCGGCAAGTCGACGCTCATGAAGATCCTCGAGGGCGTCTACACGCTGGACGAGGGGACGATCGAGATCGACGGCGAGCCGGTGGCGCTGTCCACGCCGCAGGACGCCCGCCGTCACGGGATCGCGATGATCTTCCAGGAGTTCAGCCTGATCCCGACGCTGACCGTCGCGCAGAACATCTACCTCACGCGCGAGCGGCGGGCGGCCGGCCTGCTCGACGACGCCGCCGACGTCAAGCGAGCGGCCGCGCTGCTGGCGGACATCGGCGTGGACATCGATCCGCGTCGGCCCGTGCGCCGGCTCAGCACCGCCGGCTGGCAGCTCGTCGAGATCGCGAAGGCGCTGTCGCAGGACGCGCGCATCCTGATCATGGACGAGCCGACCGCCTCCCTGGCCCACAGCGAGGTCGACGCGCTGTTCCGCATCATCGAGCGGCTCAAGCAACAGGGCATGACGATCGTCTACATCACGCATCGCCTCGAGGAGGTGATGGCCGTGGCCGATCGCGTCACCGTCCTGCGCGACGGCGAGCGCGTGGGGACGCAGCCGACGTCAGAGCTGGACATGGACGCCCTGATCGCGTTGATCGTGGGGCGTGCGGTCGAGCGCGGCGCGGCGGAGCCGGGGCGGTCGATCGACCGCTCCGGTACGCCGCTGCTGTCGGTCCGCGGCCTCAACGTCGGCGATCGCGTGCGCGACGTCGACCTCGACCTGCACGCCGGCGAGGTCCTCGGCCTGGCCGGCCTCATGGGCAGCGGCCGCAGCGAGCTCGCGCGGGCGATCTTCGGCATCGACAAGGCCACCTCGGGCACGATCGCGGTGCGCGGAGAGGACGTGCGCATCCGCCGTCCCGCCGACGCGATCGCCAACGGCATCGTCCTTGTGCCCGAGGACCGCCGCACCCAGGGCCTCGTGCTGGCGCACTCGGTCCGCGACAACCTGACCCTGACCATGCTGCGCCGCCTCTCGCGCCACGGCCTGCTCGACGAGGGCGCGCTGCAGGGCGTCACCGAGTCGGAGGTGGACCGGCTGCACATCAAGACCGGCTCGCTGCGCGCGCCGGTGCGCCGCCTGTCCGGCGGCAACCAGCAGAAGGTCGTGCTGTCCAAGTGGCTCGCCACCAAGCCCGACGTGCTGATCCTCGACGAGCCGACGGCGGGCGTCGACATCGCGACGAAGACCGAGATCGCCGGGCTCGTGCGCGAGCTCGCCGCCGCCGGAAAGGGCGTGATCGTCATCTCCTCCGAGCTGGCCGAGCTGCTGGCCATGGCCGACCGGGTGCTCGTCCTGCGCGACGGAGCCGTCGAGCGCACGCTGGACCGCAGCGAGCTGGGCAGCGAGCCCGAGCTGCATCGTCTCGTCCAGGCGCCGGCGGGGGTCGCCTGATGAGCGCGATCACCTCGATGGTCCGCCGCCGCCGGACCACCCCCGGCGAGGGCTTCGACTGGCGTCAGTACATCCTCTACTTCGGCTTCGTCGTCGTGTTCGTCGTGTTCGTGATCACGCTCGGCGACCGCGGCTTCACCAACCACAACAACCTGCTGAACATCCTGCGCCAGACGGCCACGATCTCGGTCATGGCCGTCGCCGTCACGTTCGTGATCGGCGCGGCCCAGATCGACCTGTCGGTCGGGTCGGTGGCCGGTCTGTCGTCGGTCTGCGCGGCGATGGCCATCGACCACTGGGGCGTGGTCGGCGGCATCGTCGCCGCGTTGGCGATCGGCGTGGCGGTCGGTTCGATCAACGGGGCGCTCGTCACGATCGTGGGGATCCCCTCGTTCCTGGTCACCCTGGGCATGCTCGGCATCGCCCACGGCGCGGCGATGTGGGCGACGAACTCGGCTCCACAGCCGATCGTCAACCAGACGTTCAACAACATCTTCGGCTCGGCCGATCTGGGGCCGATCCCGTCGCTGGTGCTGTGGACGCTGGCCATCGTGGTCATCGGCCACATCGTGCTGCGGCGCACCGCCTTCGGCCGCGGCGTGCTGGCCACCGGCGGCAACGAGGAGGCCGCGCGCTTCTCGGGCATCAACACGAGGCGGATCACCTTCCTCGTGCTCGTCGGGTCCGCGGTCGCGGCCGCGCTCGCCGGCATGCTCTACGCCGGGCGCCTGCAGTCGGGGCGCTTCCAGTGGGGCGAGGGCGACGAGCTCTCGGTCATCGCGGCGGTGATCCTCGGCGGCACCAGCCTGTTCGGCGGCCGCGCGTCGGTCATCGGCGCGCTGCTCGGATCGCTGATGATCGGCCTGATCAACAACGGGCTGATCCTCATGGGCCTGGAGTTCAGCCAGCAACAGATCGTCCGTGGCGTGATCATCATCCTCGCCGTCGCCCTGGCCGCCCGTGACTGAGCGCGCGAAGCAGCGGAGGATCCGGGTCGGCGTGGCCGGCACCGGCTTCTCGGCGACCGTCCACCTCGACGCCCTGCGGCGCCTTCCCGGCGTCGAGGTCGTCGCGATCGCCGGCTCCGACATCGAGCGGGCGCGGGCGATCGCCGACCAGGAGCGGATCCCGCACGCGTACGCCGGGCACGCCGAGCTGCTGGACCACGACGGGCTCGACGCGATCCACAACTGCACGGTCAACCGCCTGCACCACGAGGTCAGCCTCGCGGCGCTCGAGCGGGGGCTGCACGTGCTGTCGGAGAAGCCGCTGGCGATCGACCGCGCCCGCAGCGCGGAGCTCGTCGCGGCGGCCGACCGCGCCGGCGTGGTCGCGGCGGTGTGCTTCAACTACCGCCACTACCCGATGGTCGCCGAGCTGCGGGCCCGCCTGGCGCGCGACGACTACGGGCGGCCGCACTTCGTGCACGGCTCCTATCTGCAGGACTGGCTGCTGGAGCCGACCGACTGGAACTGGCGGCTGGATCCGGCCGAGGGCGGCTCGTCGCGGGCGGTGGCCGACATCGGCTCGCACTGGATGGACCTCGCCCAGCACGTCACCGGCGAGCGGATCGTCGAGGTGTTCGCCGACCTGCGCACGCTGCACGAGACGCGCCGGCGCCCGGCGCAGGGGACGGCCACCTTCGGGCCCTCGGGCAACGGCAACGGGACGGTCACGGCCGTCGACACCGAGGACTACGGGACCGTCCTGCTGCGCTTCGCCAGCGGCGCGCGCGGGTCGTTCCAGGTCTCGCAGACGAGCGCGGGGCGCAAGAACGCCCTGAGCCTCGACGTCGACGCCGAGCGCGCGGCGGTGGCCTGGCGCCAGGAGGACCCCAACCGCGCCTGGATCGGCCGGCGCGGCGATCTCAACCTCGAGCTCGTCCGCGACCCGGGGCACCTCGACGGCAACGCCGCGCGGCTCACGCGCCTGCCCGCCGGGCACCCCGAGGGCTGGCTGGATGCGCTCGGGGCGCTCGTCGGGCAGTTCTACGTGGGGGTGCGGGCGCATGAGCAGCAGGAGCCGGGTCCCGCCGACCTGGCGACGTTCGAGCAGGGGCACGCGCTGGTCTGCCTGGTCGACGCGATCGTCGACAGCCACCGCGACCAGCGCTGGGTCGGCGTGCCGTCCGGCTCCGGAATCCCGGTCTAGACAACAAGGAGAACGCTGTGCGATTCGGCTATCACGCCAATGCCTGGGGCGGTGTCGTCGGGCATCCCGTCGGCGTCACCTCGATCAAGGACCTCTTCTACCTCACGCCCGGCGACACGGTGGACACCATCCGCCGCATCGGTGAGGCCGGCTGGGAGGGGGTCGAGCTGTTCGACGGCAACCTGCTCGAGTTCGCCGACGACCCGGACGTCCTGCGTGGGGCGCTGGAGCGGCACGGGGTCGCGCTCGTCGGGGTCTACAGCGGCGCCAACCTGATCTTCGACGACGTGCTGGAGGAGGAGCTGTGGCGGGTCCGCCGGGCCTGCGAGCTGGGGCGCGAGCTCGGCGCCGAGCAGTTCGTCATCGGCGGCGGGGCACAGCGCACGCGGCCGGCGACCGACGCCGACTACGACAAGCTGGGCGCGGCGCTGGACCGGGTCGCCGAGATTGCCGAGGAGCACGGTCTCGTCCCGACGTTCCATCCGCACCTGTCGACGATCGTCGAAGGGCCCGAGCAGGTCGACAAGGCGTTCGCGCGCACGCGGATCGGCTTCTGCCCCGACCTGGCCCACCTGCAGGCGGCGGGCGGCGACGCCGCCGAGCTCGTCCGCCGCTACGTCCATCGCATCCCCTACATCCACTTCAAGGACGTCGATGCCGACGGCGCGTTCGTGCCGCTCGGCCGCGGCATCGTCGACCTCGCCGGCGTGGCGGCCTCGCTGCGCGACGCCGACTACGACGGCTGGGTCCTCGTCGAGCTCGACGGCTACGACGGCGACCCCGACGCCGCTTCGCACGAGAACCTGGAGCGCCTGCGCGCGCTGTTCGCCTGAGCTGCCATGAGCCGGCGCGGCGCGCGAGGCCCGGCCGCGCCCGCGCGCCGGCTCAGTCGTTCTCGCGGAACCCGGCCGGCTCGGCGGGCGGCTTGTACGGCGTGGGCGGATCGGGCTCGCTGGGCGCGCCGCCGATCGCGTCGAGGAAGTTGCGCCCGATCCGCGCTCCGCGGCGGTCGGGCCGGAAGCGCTCATTCGCCTTGGCCATCTTCGCCTCGGCATAGCGCTTCTTGGCGAACGGGGCGTTGGGCTTGCCCAGCCGGATCGCGCCCCACAGGCCGACGACGGGGACGAACAGCGTGACGAGGCCGAGCAGGATGCGGCCCTTCATGAAGGTGATGCCCGAGAGGGCGAGGGTGACGACGACCCAGCCGGCGGTGCCGACGATCGAGCTGGTCTCGTCCAGGCCCCACGGCCGCACGCCGATGACGACGAGCCCGGCGAAGACGGTCGCCATGATGACCGCGTCCAGCGAGGCGCGACCCTCCTCGGACCAGTAGACGTCCTGCAGGCGGACCCACAGCGCGAACTCGTCCAGCGCGAAGCCGGCGCCGATGCCGAAGCCGATCGAGGTGATCTGCCACCACGGCGCCTCCATCGCGGTCGCGAACGCGGTGAAGCCGCAGACGAGCAGCAGCACGATGCCCCACACGAGGTGGTGCAGGTGGACGCCGCCCTCGGTCTCGACGCCCCCCGGCCACCAGGAGACCGAGCGGGTCATCCGCGCGCTCGTGCGGATGAAGCCGAACGAGCACAGGAACGCGAGCAGGACGAGGAAGGCGGACTCGCGGCCGGGCTCGGGGTCGGTGCGGACGAGGTCCACGGTGAAGTGCAGGAAGGCGGGGATCATGGCTGCTGCTGCGGGATTCGGTTCAGGGTGTCGACGACCTGCATGAGGTCGCCTGTCCGATAGAAGTCGACCGCGAGGACGTTGGGCAGCAGCCCTCGCTCCTTCTGGCACGTTCGCGCCCTCTGCAGCAGCGGGGCGTACGCGTTCACCTTCGCCGCGTTGGAGGGACGCGGCGCCGGGCTCGTGTCGATCCAGTGGTTGACGAGGAAGAGCGAGTTCGTGCTCTTGCCGCGGTTGGCCGCGCACGAGAACTGCGACGGGTCGGTGAAGTGGTAGGGCGTCTCCTGGACGACGTCGTAGGCGTTGTGGATCCAGGGGACCGCGGGGTCGTACGGGCTGTTCTCGGCGAGCACCACGAGCCGCTGGTCGGACTCGATCAGCTCGCGCAGCGTCGGCCACGGCGGTTTCGCGGCGCCGCGGTAGACGAGCGCCCCCAGGCCGCTGGCGTCGATGGCCTGGGCGAGGTCGGCCGGGGCGGGGCCCTCGTCCTGGACGACGAGGATGATCACCTCGTCGGGGCGGGCGACCATGGAGTCGGCGACCTCGCGCAACCCCTGCCGCAGGCCGATCGCGCCGACCTCGCAGAAGCCGTGGCACAGCCAGGTGGTCCGCGCACCGCGCGGGCGGTTGCCGCCCAGCAGCGTCTCGCGGATGCGCATGGCGGCGTCGGTGGCGCTCTGGCCGATCTCGCTGACCGCGGCCGCCTTCTCCTTGCGGTCGCTCAGGTCGGTGAGCACGTGGCCGTTGACCCGCCAGCCGAAGTGGGCGTCGATGAGCAGCGCGTGGACGCCGTCCGCCAGCTGGCCGCCGAGGCCCTTCTCCTGCTGGGCGAAGAGCCAGTTGGGATAGGTCGGCGAGGACATGGCGTTGTGGGTGCCGGCGAAGACGACCTCGTTGAGCGGGCGGTCGCACAGCTCGGCATGGCCGTTGCAGGCGGTGATCGTGGCGTCGGCGTTGGCCTGCGTGCCGCCTGATCCGAAGAGGATCGCGATCAGCGCGACGACGAGCAGCGCGGCGGCACCACCGACCAGCCACGGGCGGACGCGGACGCGGCCGGTGCGCGGGCGGAAGGTCGGGGGGCTGGGGCGGTCGGGATCCGGGTGCTCCGCGGGCTGGGCGGGCTCGGGCCGCGCGATCATCCGCAGCAGCTCCTGGACGCCCTGGTAGAGGACGTAGACGCCGACGAGGACCAGCCCGACGTCGAGGACCCAGCGGCGCTGCACGATCATCAGCGCGCCCGCGACGATCAGCGCGAGCGCCCGCCCGACGCACCGGGCCGGGGTGGCCGGCACGCTCGTGGCGAGCGCCCACGCGCGCGCCAACGG
>JAOPZL010000272.1 GCA_025964175.1 Solirubrobacterales bacterium | reverse complement strand
GTGCCGGCCGCCTCGCTCGGCCCGCGCGTCGGAGACCGGTTGGGCCAGTCGCCGTGGCGCCGGGGCACCGCGCTGGTCGGCGAGGACGACGCGCCGCTGCTGGCCCAGGACGTCGCGCTGGGCGGTTTCATGACGGCGTTCCCGCAGGGTGGCGACAAGCGCGAGCTCGGCTCGCCCATCGTCCTCGTCCGGCTGCGACCCGCGGAGCTGCGCCTGCCGCCGGCCCGTGCGCGCTGGGCGCCGCTGGGCATCGTCGCCTACTCGAAGATCTGCACCCACGCCGGCTGCGCCATCGCGCTGTACCGCAGCCCGAAGGACCCGCAGACGTCCAAGGGGCCGGGCCTCGTCTGCCCGTGCCACTACTCGACGTTCGACCCGGCGCGCGCCGCGAAGGTCGTGTTCGGCCCGGCGGGCCGACCACTGCCGCAGCTGCCACTGGCCATCGACGAGGCGGGCGCGCTGCGCGCGGCGGGTCCGCTCTCCGGCCCGGTCGGCCCCGCCTGGTGGGGAGTGCGACACGCGTGAGCCTGCGCTCCCGCCCCAAGCCCGATCCGCTGGCCGAGCCGATCCGGTTCGTCGACGAGCGCCTCGGCGCCGCGGGCGCGATCCGCGCCGCGCTGCGCTACGTCTTCCCCGATCACTGGTCGTTCCTGATCGGCGAGATCGCGCTCTACGCGTTCATCGCCCTGATCGCCAGCGGCGTCTACCTCGCCCTGTTCTTCGATCCGTCGACGGCCGAGACCGTCTACCGCGGCTCCTACGTCCCCCTGCAGGGCGCGACGATGTCCCACGCCTACCTGTCGACGGTGCGGCTCTCGCTCGACATCCCAGCGGGGCTGCTCATCCGCCAGGTGCACCACTGGGCGGCGCTGCTGTTCGTCGCCGCGATCGTCGTCCACCTGATGCGGATCTTCTTCACCGGCGCGTTCCGCACGCCGCGCGAGCTGAACTGGACGATCGGCGTGACGATGCTCGGGCTGGCGATCCTCGAGGGCTTCCTCGGCTACTCGCTGCCCGACGACCTGCTGTCGGGGATGGGGCTGGCCATCGCGTACTCGGTCGCGGTGGCCATCCCGCTCGTGGGCGGGCAGGTGGCGACGCTGCTGTGGGACGGCCGCTTCCCGGGCAGCGAGGTTTTCGAGCCGCGGCTCTACATCGCGCACGTGTTCCTGCTGCCGGTGCTCCTGGCCACGCTGATCACGGTGCATCTGGCGATGGTCGTGCGCCAGCGCCACACGCAGTTCCCGGGGCCGGGGCGCACCGAGCGCAACGATGTGGGAACGCCGATGTGGCCGGGTTACGCCCTGCGGTCGGGCGGCTTCCTGTGCGCGGTCCTCGCGGTGCTCGTCCTGCTCGGCGGCCTGGTCCAGATCAACCCGGTCTGGCAGTGGGGCCCCTACGAGCCGTGGCAGGGGACCAACGGCGCCCAGCCCGACTGGTACCTGGGGTGGCTGATCGGAGCGCTGCGGATCATGCCCAACTGGGAGCCGCGCTTCTGGGGCCACACGTGGGTCCCGAACCCGTTCTTCGGCGGCATCCTGTTCCCCACCGTGGTCTTCGCCACGCTCTATGCGTGGCCGTGGCTGGAGCGCCGGGTGACGGGCGACCGCTCCCGCCACGAGCTGCTGGACCGCCCGCGCGACAACCCGTGGCGCACCGCGATCGGGACGGCGTTCTTCACCTGGGTCCTCATGATCTTCGCCGCCGGGGCGGCCGACCGCCTGCTCCTCTCGATCGGCTTCCCCTACGAGGGACAGGTGTGGTTCTTCCGGTGCGCGTGCGTGATCGCCCCGGTCGTCACCGGCGGGATCGCCCTGCGGGTGTGCCGGGAGCTGCGCGACGGCGTGCCATCCGGGTAGGCAATGTCCGTGGGTGGCCGGCCTCAGGCGCCGGGAGGCTCCAGCAGGAAGGACTCGATCGCGACGTCCGGATCGATGTGGTTGGAGCTGAGGAACGCGCGCACCTTGCGCCCGGTCAGCTCCTCGACGCCGGCGATCAGGTCCTCGCTCATCGTGTTCTGGAAGGTCTTGCGCGTGTGCAGCACGAGATCGGCCTGGCCCCGGTTCACGAGCGTGCGCTCGGCCTTGGTCAGCGTGTCCTGCAGCACGACGCTGACGAGGTCGTCACTGATGTGGGTGCGTGCACGGGTGGGCCCGCGGCCGGTGTACTCGGCTAGCAGGCGTACGACCATGTTGGAGATCGACGACGCCGTGGCGCCGCCGAGGGAATCGTCGGCGGGGTAGCTGGCCACCATGCCAGCTCCGTTCTCGCCTCCTCCCTATACCTAGGGCCGCCTGAAGGTAGGAAGGAGACGGATCAAATCCGCCTGGCGGCCCGCGTTTCGCGTCGTGCTCGCCCAAGGCGATCCGCAGCGAACGCACGGTACGGCAAGCCTACCGACGATCCGTCCCGGGGCGCGGTTCCGGTCAGGCCTCGACGCCGGAGACGTCGGTGCGGGCGCCTGGGTCGGCTGGCCCGCCGGGCCCCAGAAGAGCCGCAGCCGGCCGGCGTGCCGTCCGCTGCGCGGCCTGCGCGCGAACGATCACGATGTCCTCCTCGCGCCGGCCGGGGGCCAGCAGGCCGCGCTGCTCCAGCAGAGGCGCGCGCTGGACCAGCAGCGGGCCGAGCGGGCCGCGCATGCGGCGCACGACCTCGGCCTCCAGGCCTGCGGCACGCAGCGCGTCGACCGTGCGCTGCTCGTCGCACACCGAGGAATGGGTGAGCAGCACGATGCCCCCCGGGCGCAGGTGGGCGGGGGCCTCGTCGCAGATGCGGTCCAGCACGACGCGCCCGTCCAGGCCCGCGTCCCACGCCCGCTGCGGCCCACGATCGGGCAGCGCCTCGTCCTGCGCGGGAACGTACGGCGGGTTGGAGACGATCAGGTCGAAGCGGCGGTCGCCGACGGGGCCGAACAGGTCGCCGTGGCGGACCTCGATGCGGACGCCGTTCAGGCGGGCGTTGATGCGCGTCGTCCAGACCGCCCGACGGGACCGATCGACCGCGGTGACATCGCAGTGGCGTTGGGCGGCGGAGATGGCGAGGACGCCGCTGCCCGTGCACAGGTCCAGGGCGCGAGCGCCGGGAGGGAGGATCTGCGACCGCAGCTCCTGGGCGAGCAGCCAGCTGTCGGAGTGGGGGTGGAAGACGCCTGGGAGCGTGGCGATGCGCATGCGAACGTTCGGATATCCCGCGGCGAGACGGGGCAAACAGCGGGTTTCTGCAGCGACGCGAGCGAACGATATGGAGCGACGATTCGCGACGAACGCCGCGGGGTAGAGCAGCGGCCGTGTCCCGCCTCCCCACCCCGCGCGGCCCGCTCAGCGAGCTCCTGCTCGAGCACCTCGCCGGCCCCGTCCGGCCGCTCCCTTCCACGCCCTCCGTCGCCGGGCTCGACGACGAGGACCTGCACCTCTCGCTGTACCTGGCCTACGAGCTCCACTACCGCGGCCTGCCCGGCGTCGACGACCGCTGGGAATGGGACCCGTCGCTGCTGGGTCTGCGCGCGCAGCTGGAGGACCGCTTCGAGGCCGAGCTGCTGGACGCGGTGCCGCGGGGGATCGAGCACGTCGCGCCCGAGGAGATGGACCTCGCGCTGCGGGCCGTCGACGAGCAGGACGACGCCCCATCGCTGTCGCGCTTCCTGGAGCGCGATGGCACGCTCGCGCAGTTCCGCGAGTTCCTCGTGCACCGCTCCGCCTACCAGCTGAAGGAGGCCGACCCGCATTCGTGGGCCATGCCCCGGCTCAGCGGGCCCCCGAAGGCGGCGCTCGTGGAGATCCAGGCCGACGAGTACGGCGGCGGCCGCGCCGACCGCATCCATGCCGAGCTGTTCGCGCGCTCGATGGCCGCGGTCGGGCTGGATCGCCGCTACGGCGCCTACCTCGAGCTGCTGCCCGCCCTCACCCTGCGCACCGTCAACCTGATGTCGCTGTGCGGGCTGCACCGGCGCCTGCGTGGCGCGATCGTCGGGCATCTCGCGCTGTTCGAGATGACCTCGTCGATCCCCAACCGCCGCTACGGCGACGGCCTGCGGCGCCTGGGCCAGTCGGGCGAGGCGACGGAGTTCTTCGACGAGCACGTCGAGGCCGACGCCGTCCACGAGGCGGTCGCCGCGGTCGACCTCGCCGGCGGGCTCGTGCGCCAGGACCCGGCCCTCGCCGGCGACGTGCTGTGGGGCGCGCGCTGCCTGGCCGCGGTGGAGGCCGACTGGGCCATCCATCTGCTCGACGCCTGGGAGCGCGGGGAGACGTCCCTGCGAGACGAGCTGCCCAGCGCGTGCGAGCCGGCGCCGATCGGCTAGCGCCGGGTCGGCCGCTGCGGCTCGATCGCGCGCGCCGGCGAGTCGTGGGCGGCGGTGCGGCGGTGCGTCTGAATCGGGCCCCAGCTGGGTAGCGAACCGGCCGATGGACATCGTGACCCTCAACGAGGCCGCCCTGCGTTCGGTCTTCGACCCGGCGACGCCGCCGACGATCGGCCTGGAGGAGGAGGTCATGCTCCTCGACCCGCAGACCCTCGACCTGGAGCCGGCGTCCGCCGAGCTGCTCGACGCGGTCGCCGGCGACCCGCGCTACACCCGCGAGCTCCCGGCCTCCCAGGTCGAGATCATCGTGCCGCCGGCCGCGACCGTCGCGCAGGTCGCGGCGGCGCTCGGCGTCGCCCGGGCCGACCTCGCGTGCGCCGCCACCCCCGGCTACGTCCTCGCCGTCGCCGGCGTGCACCCCTTCGCCTGCGCCGAGGGGGCGCTCAACCCGGGTCCCCGCTACGCCGCGACCGCCCGGGAGTACGCCGTCATCGCGCGGCGCCAGCTGGTCTGCGCCCTGCAGGTCCACGTGGCGATCCGCGGCGCCGACCGGGCGCTCGCCGTCTACAACGCCGCCCGCTCCTTCCTGCCCGAGCTGGCCGCGCTGGCGGCCAACGCGCCGTTCCACGACGGTCAGGACACCGGCATGGCATCGGTGCGCCCGACGATCGGCGGGCAGCTCCCGCGCCAGGGCGTCCCGCCGGTGCTGGAGTCCTGGGCGGCGTACGCCGACGCCCTGACGTGGGCCGGCGACCCGGGCCGGTGGTGGTGGGAGCTGCGTCCCCATCCCCGCCACGGCACGCTCGAGTTCCGCGTGCCCGACGCGCAGACGACCGTTCGCAGCGCGGCGGCCGTCGCGGCGGTGGTCCAGTCCCTCGCGGTGTGGCTGGCCGACCGTCACGACGTCGGCGAGACGTTCGCGCCGGTCGACACGTGGCGGATCGAGGAGAACCGCTGGAGCGCGGGCCGCCACGGCGTCGAGGGCGAGATGCGCGATCTCGTCAGCGGACGCCTGGAGCCCACCCGCGACCGCCTCCGGCGCCTGCTCGACCAGCTCGGCCCCGCCGCCCGGAGCCTGGACTGCGCCGCCGAGCTGGACGACGCGCGCGAGCTCGTGGCGGCCAACGGCGCGATGGCCCTGCGCGCCGCCGCCGACGGCGACCCGGTGGCCGCCACGCGGTGGCTGGCCGATCGCTTCCTCGCCGGGCTGCCGGTCCCCGCGCCGGCGGCCGGTTAGTCGCGACCGCGCTGCTCGGCGCCGCTGGGCGCCTTGAACCGCACCAGCTTGTGCGTGCCGTCGCAGAACGGGCGGATGCGGGACTTTCCGCACCGGCACAGCGCGACCGTCTCGCGGTCGGTGGGGATGTCGTTGCCGTCCTGGTCGGTCAGCGTGAAGGGCCCGCGGACGAGGAACGGCCCGTCGCGATAGGCGGTGATGCGGGACATGGGTTCGTGGTTGCCCGCTGCGCGGACCGGACAATCCCCCGTTGCGTAGCCCAACGCGGAAGGGGTAGCCGGGTGACGTGAACTTCGAACAGGACGCGGTGCCCGGCGTCCACCGGGTCGAGGACGCGTACGTCAACTGGTACCTCATCGAGGACGAGGGCCGCCTGACCGTCGTCGACACGGGACATCCAGCGTCCTGGACCTCACTCGGACGGGCGCTCGGAAGGCTCGGCCGCTCCCTGGCCGACGTCGAGGCGATCGTCCTCACCCACGGGCACTTCGACCACATGGGCTTCGCGCGGCGCGCCGCCGTCGAGCTCAGCGTTCCCGTGTACGCGCCGGCCGGCGAGCATCCGGTGGCCCACCCGTGGCGCTACCCGCACGAGCGCAGCCGGGTGCGGTACCTGCTGCGCCACCCGTCGTTCGCCAAGCACCTCGCGGCGATGACCGCGGCCGGCGCGCTGTGGGTGAAGGGCGTGGAGCAGCCGATCCGCTACACGCCGGGCACCCGGCTCGATGTCCCCGGCCGCCCCCAGGTCGTGTTCACGCCCGGGCACTCGGTCGCCCACTGCTCGCTGCATCTCCCCGCTCGCGACGCGGTGATCGCCGGCGACGCCATCGTCACCCTCGATCCGTACACCGGCGGTACGGGACCGCGGATCGTCGCGGGCGCCGCGACGGCCGACAGCGCGCAGGCGCTGCGCTCGCTCGACGCGCTCGCCGCCACCGGCGCCGGGCACCTGCTCACCGGACACGGACCCGTGTGGGCCGGGGGCGTCGAAGCGGCGGTGGGCCACGCCCGGCGCGTGGGCGCGTCCTGACCCGCGGCAGCGGTCGGCGACGCTCGGCTCGCGCGTCAGCTGCCGCGCCGCAACAGTCGTTTGGCCGTGGAGCGGCGGAAGCCCGCCTGCTCCAGGGCGGCGTTCACGACGACGAGGCCGACCTCGGTCGAGATCGCGGCGACGCCGAGCCGGTTGAGTCGCTGCTTGAGGCGGATCTCGCGAGCGGTCGCCTGCGGCGCGGCGTGGTCGCCGTCGGTCAGCGGCACCGCGCCACGGGACTCGGTCCGGGCGAACCGCATCCCCTCGACCGCGGCCGCCGTCCCCGTCACGAACGTCG
>JAOPZL010000229.1 GCA_025964175.1 Solirubrobacterales bacterium | reverse complement strand
CGACGCCGTCGGATGCCTCGGCGGCGACGACGAAGCGGGGACGGCTCTGCAGCTCGTCCCGCACGGCGCGACGCGCCAGAGGATCTGGATCGGCGATCACGACACGCAACCGCGAAGCGTCTGCTGGGGAGGAGCCATCCGGTCCTCCGATCTGTGCTGTCTGCATGTATTCACTCCGTGAGCGACCGGCCTGGGAGGTAGGGATTCTCCAGGCGCCACTGGGATCAATCGTCTCGGCCGGCTGGCCGCGCTTTCCCTGCCATGAGCAAATTACGTCAGCGTCATACGCCAACGTGGGTGGGTTTCTGCGACGCGGCTCCGGAGGTTCCTCCGGTCGCCGGTGGGGTTAGTCCCGATCCGCGGCCTGGGCGGCGCGGGCGACGTGCGCGGCGACGGCGGGAGGGACGACCGCCTCCCCCCGCAGGACGCACTCGACCGCGTCCCGCAGCTGGCGGTCCGTGGCATCGCGCGGCAGCAGCGCGCTCGCGCCGGCGGCCAATGTCGCCATGGCCATCCCGAGGTCACGGTCGTCGGCGCCGACGACGACGACCGCCGGTGCCCCCGGCAGCCGCGACAGCTCCTCGGTCAGCTCCACGTGGTCGGCGAACCGGCATGGGAAGTCGATGACGACCGCGTCGGGGCCCAGCTCGAGCAGCTGGTTGAGCTCCTGGCTGGCCAGCGCCCGGGTCGGCCGCGGCGAGCGGTCGACGAACGCCTGGCGCAGAAAGGTCTGACGCGACTGGTCATCGGTGGCGATGGCGACGTTCAGCTCACGCGGCCACTGCTCCGAGCGCCACCGGACGACGGACACGACCGTGCGTGGTCGGGGCCGCCCACGACGGCGATCAGGGCGCCCGAGCCGGAGAACGAGCTTGAGGAAGGACCTGCTCACGCTGTGCATGGTCTAGCACGCGCGGCGGTCGGGTGTCCATGCAACTGGCCGCACGTTGCGATTGGTCCCGGATATTCCGGAAAAAGGCGTCGGCCGAACGGATGAGGCCGCCTCGTACGCACGACCGACGGCGCCGCCCAGCTCACCCTCGACGAGCGATGCGCTCAGCTCTCGCCGGGATGGAACACGGCCGCGACCGTTCGCAGCAGGATCTTCGCGTCGAGCCCCAGGGACCAGTGCTCGATGTAGTAGTTGTCCCACTCGACCCGGTCCTCGATCGAGGTCTGTCCGCGCAGCCCGCTGACCTGGGCCCAGCCCGTCAGCCCGGACCGCACGCGCAGACGGTCGTCGTAGCGGTTGACGTCGCGGGCGAAGGCGATGGCGTACTCGGGCCGCTCGGGGCGGGGTCCGACGAGGCTCATCTCCCCGCGCAGGATGTTGATCAGCTGAGGCAGCTCGTCCAGCGAGGACCGCCGCAGCAGCCGGCCCACCCGGGTGCGCCGGTCGTCGCCCTCCACGCCGCCCGGCGCCGATCCCGCGACGGGCACGAAGGCCTCCGCGGGCTCGGAGCGCATCGAGCGGAACTTCAGGACGTCGAAGATCTGGCCGTCGCGTCCGAGCCGCCGCTGGCGGTAGAGGATCGGGCCGCGCGAGTCGAGGCGGACGGCGAGCGCGAGCGCCCCGAGCAGCGGCGCGCCGAGGATCAGGCCGAGGGAGGCGCAGACGATGTCGACGGTGCGCTTGACGCGCATCGCCGCGCCGTTGCGCAGGGTGGGGCGCAGGCCGATGAGCGGGAGTCCGCCGACGCGCTGGTAGATCGACCGGCTGTTGATCGCATCGAACAGCCGCGGCACGACGGAGACGTCCAACCCGAGCTGCTCGCAGTCGCGGATCAGCGGGGCCAGCTCGCTGTCGCGCGTGGTGCCCGAGAAGGCGATGATCACGTGCCGCGCGCCGGTGGTGGCCGCGACGGCGCGCAGGTCGCAGAGGTCACCGACGATGGCCACGCCGCTGCTCATCATGACCGGCGGCTGGTTGTCGGAGCTCCGCGGCGGCGCGTCGACGAGGCCGACGGGTCGCAGTCCGTAGGACGGGTCGACGAGCAGACGCCGCGCGATGCGGTGGGCGACCGCGCCCGAGCCGACGATGAGGGCCGGCTGCACGACGGCACCGCGCATGCGCGCACGCCGGCGCCCGGCGGACAGCAGGGCGCGGCCGCCGACGATGCCCGTCAGCGCGATCGCCGCGGCGACGGCGACGGCGCCGACGTGGGGCGCCGTGCCCGTGGCGGCCTCGAGGACCACGACGGTCATCGCAGCCGTGACGACGGCGCCGGCGGCCCGCCACGCGGCGTCCAGCGGGGAGCTGCCGATGCCCCACGCGTAGCCGCCGCGGATCAGCAGCAGGGCGCCCGCGATCGGAGCGAGGAGGAGCAGGGGATAGGGGGACGCCGACGGCACCGATGACAGGCCCGCTCCGACGGCGATCACCCCGGCCAGGAGCGCGAGCGCATCGGTCGAGAGGCACGCGTAGACCATCGAGCGCCCTTCCCAGATCGTCGTCCGGGGGCGAGGCCCGCGCACCTTCACTTCGAGCGTCGCGGCCGGGGCGGGCGCCTCGGCGGTGACCGCGATGTGGGAGTCGGATTCGACGAGCGCCATGGTCGAGAGCGACGCTAGATCGCGCCCGGCACCGCAGCTGGGCGACTTCTCCGTCGCGGGCCAGCGGAAAGGTTCCTGCCCGACGGGGCACGGCCTGCCCTGCGCACCGGAGGAATCGTCCCCGTCCCCGTCGAGACCCTGCCTACGAGTCCGGGGGGCAAACACCCGGACCTGGGTTGGTCCTCCGACCTAGCGTCGTCGAGGTGAGGCCGCTGGCCCCACCCTGAGCGACGCGTGATCGGAGACCGAGGAATGCAGCACACGAGCCAGGACCTGCACCCGAGCGTGGTCGGGCCCGGGATCGGGGCCGCTCGGCGCGCGGCGCGGTTGCGCCGCCCG
>JAOPZL010000220.1 GCA_025964175.1 Solirubrobacterales bacterium | reverse complement strand
CGCCACCTGCGCCGCCGCCGCCGCCCGGGCCTGCGCCCTGGCCGCCGCGACCGCGACCGCGGCCCCGTCCGTCACGTCCGTCGCGACGATCGCGATCCTGCTGGGGAGCAGGCGCGTTCATGTCGGTCAGGTCCATGCCGGTGAAGCCCTCGGGCATGATCTCGCCCTTGTTGATCCAGCACTTCACGCCGATGCGACCGAACGTCGTACGAGCCTCGTAGAAGCCGTAGTCGATGTCGGCCCGCAGGGTGTGCAGCGGGACGCGGCCGTCGGAGTACATCTCCGTGCGCGCCATCTCCGCGCCGCCGAGGCGACCGGAGACCTGGATCTTGCAGCCCTTGGCGCCCGAGCGCATGGCGCTCGTGAGCGCGCGCTTCATCGCGCGGCGGAACGCCACGCGGTTCTGGAGCTGCTCGCCCACGGACTGGGCGACGAGCTTGGCGTCCAGCTCAGGGCGCTTGATCTCGAGGATGTTGACCTTGATGGACTTCTGCGTCATGCGATGCAGGTCCTTGCGCAGCGCGTCGACCTCGGAGCCCGACTTGCCGATCACGATGCCGGGACGCGCGGTGTGGATGTTGACCTCCACCTCGTTCGCGTCCTTGCGGATCGTGATGTCGCTCAGGCCTGCATGCGAGAGCTTTCCGATGATGTGGCGGCGGATCGCCACGTCCTCAGCCAGGTAGTCGGCGAACTGGCGCTCGTTGAACCAGTTCGACTTCCAGTCGTGGATGTAGCCGACCCGCAGCGCCTCGGGATGAACCTTCTGTCCCATTCGTTACCCCTTTGGCGTCAGCGTGATCGTGAGATGGCTGGTGCGCTTGCGGATGCGCGTAGCCCGGCCCATGGCTCGGGGCTGGAAGCGCTTGAGGGTCGGGCCCTCGTCCGCGTACACGGTCGCGACCTTGAGGTCGGAACCCAGCAGCTCGTGGTTGTTCTCGGCGTTGGCCACGGCCGAGTTCAGCAGCTTGGCCCAGTCCTTCGCCGCCGCGCGGGGCGTGAAGGCCAGGATGGCGCGAGCCTCATCGACGGACTTGCCGCGGATGTGGTCGCACACCAGTCGCGCCTTGCGGGCGGAGGTGCGCACGTACTTCGCCTGGGCGCGGACGACCGGAGCGGTCTCCTCGTCCTTGGCGGCGACGACCTTCTCCTTGGCGGCCGGCTGAGCGGGCTGCTCGGTCGACGCCTTGCGCCGCGGGGCGCGCTTCGGCTTGTCGGCGACGGGCTCGGGTGAGGACTCCTCAGCCGTGGGCTCCTCGACGACCACCTCGGCGGTCTCCGTGGGTGCCGTGGCCGCGGTCTCCTCGACCTCGGTCTCTTCGGGCTTCTTGTCTTCTTCGGCCATCTATCGCACCTTCCCGGAACCAGCGTGGCCGCGGTAGGTGCGCGTGGGCGCGAACTCGCCGAGCTTGTGCCCGACCATCGACTCGGAGACGAACACCGGGACGTGCTTGCGCCCGTCGTGGACGGCGATCGTGTGCCCGACCATGTCGGGGAAGATCGTCGAAGTCCGCGACCAGGTCTTGATCATCGTCTTGTTGCCGGACTCGTTCATCGCCTCGATGCGCCCGATCAGGCGCTCCTCGATGAACGGTCCCTTCTTGCTTGAGCGGCTCATCGGCTGCGGCCCTTCCCACGCTTGCGGCCGCGCACGATCAGGCGGTCGGAAGCCTTGTTCTTCTTACGGGTGCGGTATCCGAGCGTCGGGACGCCCCACGGGGTGACCGGGTGACGACCCGGGGTCGTGGAGCCTTCGCCGCCGCCGTGCGGGTGGTCGACCGGGTTCATGGCCGTACCACGCGTCTGCGGGCGAACGCCCAGGTGCCGCTTGCGACCGGCCTTGCCGATCGTGACGTTCTGGTGCTCCGCGTTGCCGATCGTTCCGATCGTGGCGCGGCACTCGGCCGGAACCAGGCGCATCTCGCCGGACGGCAGGCGAAGCGTGGCCATGCCGCGCTCCTTCGCCATCAGCTGGATGCCGGTGCCGGCGGAGCGGGCGAGCTGCCCACCGCGACCGACCTGGAGCTCGACGTTGTGCACCACGGTGCCGGTCGGGATCCGCTCGAGCGGGAGGCAGTGCCCCACGGCGATGTCGGCGCCCTCACCGGACATGACGGTCGCGCCGACCTGGAGCCGGCTCGGCGCCAGGATGTAGCGCTTCTCGCCATCGGCGTAGTGCAGCAGCGCGATGTACGACGTGCGGTTCGGGTCGTACTCGATCGCGGCGACCTTCGCCGGGATCGAGTCCTTGCGACGCTTGAAGTCGATCTTGCGGTACAGGCGCTTGGCGCCGCCACCGCGATGGCGCGACGTCTTGCGACCGTAGCTGTTGCGGCCACCGGACTTCTTCAGACCCTCGATGAGGGTCTTCTCCGGCTCGGACTTCGTGATCTCCGCGAAGTCCGGGTACGTCGCGAAGCGGCGTCCCGGGCTCGTCGGCTTGGGCTTGCGAATGGCCATGGCCTAGGACTCCTCCAGCCCCTGCAGGCCCTGGAAGATCGGGATCGAATCGCCCGGGCGAACCTGGACGACGGCCTTCTTCCATGAGCGCGACCGGCCGGCGGTGACCCCGCGACGCTTGGGCTTGCTCTTGACGGACATCGTGTGCACGTTGACCACCTTGACCTCGAAGAGCTCTTCGATGGCCTGGCGGATCTGCACCTTGTGCGCGTTCGCGTGAACGCGGAATGTGTACTTGTCAGCCGCGGCGAGCACG
Organism: Solirubrobacterales bacterium; assembly: GCA_025964175.1. Lineage (GTDB taxonomy): Bacteria > Actinomycetota > Thermoleophilia > Solirubrobacterales > Solirubrobacteraceae > Capillimicrobium. The sequence continues at coordinate 2,794 of JAOPZL010000220.1, read as the reverse complement.
TAGCTCTTCTCGCTCACGACCGGGCGGATGATCACCTGGGTGGCGTTCATTTCGTCGCACGCTCCGTGAGTTGGTCGAGGGCGGCACGGGAGGCGAGGACCGCGGTCGCGCCGATGAGATCGGCGATCCCGACGGCCGTGGCCGGCAGCACCGACACCCGCTTGAGGTTGCGGAAGGACAGCGAGGCCTTGGACTCGTCGTCGGTCAGCACCACGAGGATCCCGCCCTTGGGCTGGTTCCAGCCCTGGAGCAGCACCGCGGCATCCTTGGACGACGGGGTGTCGAGGTACGGAGCCGGGTCGAGGACGGCCAGCGACTCGCGCTCGGCGTGCAGCGACAGCGCGCTGCGCAGCGCCGCCTTGCGCTCCTTGCGGTTCACCTTGAACGTGTAGTTGCGGGGCTGCGGTCCGAAGACCGTGCCGCCGCCGATCCACAGCGGGCTGCGGCTCGAGCCGGCACGGGCACGACCGGTGCCCTTCTGCCGCCACGGCTTGGCGCCACCGCCGGAGACCTGACCGCGCGTCTTGGTCGAGTGCGTGCCGCGACGACGAGCGTTGAGCTCCGCGCGGACCGACTCGTGCACGAGCGGGATGTTCATGGCGGCGCCGAACGCGGTCGCGTCGAGCGCGACCTTGTCCGTGCCACCCAGGACGGGAGCGTCAGCCATCGGTCCGGACCTCCACGATGCCGTTGCGGGAGCCGGGGACGGCGCCACGCACCAGCAGCAGGTTCTGATCGGGCCGGATGTCGACGATCGTCAGGCCCTTCTGGGTGATGCGCTTGTTGCCCATCTGACCCGGTCCGCGGATGCCCTTGAACACGCGCGAAGGCGTGGCCGAGGCACCGATCGAACCCGGCGCGCGCTTGTTGTGCGAGCCGTGGGACTTGGGGCCGGAAGCGAAGTTGTGGCGCTTGATCGTGCCCTGGAAGCCCTTGCCCTTCGAGGTGCCGGCGATCTTGACGGTGTCACCGACGGAGAAGTTCTCCACGGTGACCGTCTCGCCCACCTGCAGCTCGCCGGCCTCGTCACGGAACTCCTTGACGTGGCGCAGCGGCGGGGCGTCGGCCTTCTTGAGGTGGCCGAGCTCGGCCTTGGTGAGGTGCTTCTCCTTCGTGGCGCCGAACGCGAGCTGGACGGCTTCATAGCCGTCACGGTCGAATGTGCGGATGCCGGTGACCGGGCAGGGGCCGGCCTCGAGGACGGTGACGCGCTCGAGGCGGCCGTCTTCGGCGAACACCTGGGTCATGCCGAGCTTGCGGGCGAGAATGGCGGTCATGGTTCTAACTAGGCGAGACGAATCTCGATGTCGACCCCGGCCGGGAGCTGGTCCAGGCGCTGAAGCGAGTCGACCGTCTTGGGGGTGGGCTGGTGGATGTCGATCAGCCGCTTGTGCGTGCGGATCTCGAAGTGCTCCTGAGAGTCCTTGTCCTTGAACGGGGACCGGACCACGGCGTACACGTTCTTCTCGGTCGGCAGCGGCACGGGACCGGAAACGGTCGCGCCCGTGCGCGTCGCCGTCTCAACGATCTCCTTAGCCGCCGTCTCGATGGCCGAGTGGTCATACGCCTTCAGGCGGATGCGAATCTTGTTCTGCGCTGCCGTTGCCATTGTCTGTCACATCTCGTGAGGAGGGGGCGGTGGGACCGCCCCCTCCTCAGCGAATTCCTTTCGTGGTCGTCCCGGACCTACTGGATGATCTCGGTGACGACGCCGGAGCCCACGGTGCGCCCACCCTCACGGATGGCGAAACGCAGGCCCTGGTCCATGGCGATCGGCTGGATGAGCTCGATCTCCATCTGGACGTTGTCGCCCGGCATGACCATCTCGACACCCTCGGGGAGGTTGGCGACACCGGTCACGTCGGTGGTGCGGAAGTAGAACTGCGGCCGGTAGCCGGAGAAGAACGGCGTGTGACGGCCACCCTCCTCCTTCTTGAGGACGTAGACCTCGGCCTTGTACTTGGTGTGCGGGGTGATCGAGCCCGGCTTGCAGAGAACCTGCCCGCGCTCGATGTCCTCGCGCTTCGTGCCACGGAGGAGGCAGCCGACGTTGTCGCCCGCCTCTCCGCGGTCGAGGATCTTGCGGAACATCTCGACGCCGGTGACGACCGTGGTGGTCGTGTCCTTGACGCCGACGATCTCGACGGTGTCACCCGTGTTGACGATGCCCTGCTCGATGCGGCCGGTCGCGACGGTGCCGCGGCCGGTGATCGAGAAGACGTCCTCGACCGGCATCAGGAACGGCTTGTCGAGGTCGCGCGTGGGCTCCGGGATGTAGGAGTCGAGCGCATCCGCGAGGTCAAAAATCTTCTGCTTGTACTCCTCGTCACCCTCGAGCGCCTTCAGCGCCGAACCGGTCACGAACGGGATGTCGTCGCCGGGGAATTCGTACTCGGACAGCAGGTCGCGGATCTCGACCTCGACGAGCTCGAGGAGCTCGGGGTCGTCGACCATGTCGACCTTGTTGAGGAACACGACGATGTAGGGAACGCCGACCTGGCGTGCGAGCAGGATGTGCTCACGGGTCTGCGGCATGGGGCCGTCGGCGGCGGACACGACCAGGATCGCGCCGTCCATCTGGGCGGCGCCGGTGATCATGTTCTTGACGTAGTCGGCGTGGCCCGGACAGTCGACGTGCGCGTAGTGACGGTTCTCCGTCTCGTACTCGACGTGCGAGGTGTTGATCGTGATCCCGCGCTGCTTCTCCTCGGGCGCGTTGTCGATCGAGTCGAAGGCGCGGTACTCCCCGCCACCCTTCAGGTGGAGGTACTTCGTGATCGCCGCCGTCAGGCTC